>JAQGPE010000430.1 GCA_028293225.1 Akkermansiaceae bacterium
GACTGAGCCGTTAGTTGAACTTTCCGGAAATCAGCTCGACCAGCCCTTCGTCGCTCGTCGGGTTGGACGTGGATTCGGTGGTCGTCGTGTTCTTGAACTGCGGTGTCTCAGCCAGGAAATGGATGAACTGCTCCTGTGCCGTTCCGGTGCCGGTGATGTGCACCTCCTCCGCGTTGGTCAAATGGCCGGCGATCTCTTTGAAATAGTGATGCAGAAGCGTTTGCGCCTGATGCTGCGCAGCGCTTTCGCTGGAGTTCCCATCGGCTCCCGGATTCTTGACGTGGCCCAATACCGAGAACTCTTCACTGGAGGGATCGGCCTGGCCCACCACCGTCGCGCGATGTGAATCCATCCAAACTCCGAACTGCTTCTGATTTTTGACTGACATCCGGATACCTCCGGTCGCTCGCGGCAAATAGCGAACAACTTTTTCATTCACTTCCCGCGGGATGCGAACCTCGCGGAGTGAGACGGCAGGACGGCTTCTGAATTGCATGCTTTCCTCCACCTGCCATTGGCGTTGAAATATTCGTCAGCGGTCCATTCAACTCCGCTCCACTCCTATGGCCCATCGCTTTCTTGATCTGGTTTTCACTCCGCCGGTGCTCGCTGCCCAGGAGCACTACTACGGTCGTGATCACGCGTTGCCACCGTCGACACACGACGATCCGCTGGGCCCGGAGGAAATCGCCTTTATCGAATCCCGCGACAGCTTCTACATTGCCTCGGTCAACGAAAGCGGCTGGCCCTACATGCAGCACCGCGGCGGCCCGCCTGGTTTGGCCGCAAAGGTCGTCAGCCCGCAGGAGATCGCTTTCGCAGACTACAAGGGCAACCGCCAGTTGCTCACCACCGGCAATGTTGCCACCAATGACCGGGTCTGCCTGTTCTTCATGGATTACCCGAACCGGCAGCGCCTGAAATTGCTGGGTCATGCCGAGGTGCTCGATGCCCGCGACCATCCTGATCTCGTCACGCAGCTCGCCCCGCCAGAATTGCAGAAGCAAACCGAACGGCTCTTTCGCATCCGCATTGTGAGCTTTGATTGGAATTGTCCCAAATACATCACGCCACGCTACACCCGCGCGGAGGTCGAAGCCGCCGTGGCACCGCTCAGGGCCCGGATTGCGGAACTGGAAGCGCTTCTCGCTTCGTCCTGATTCACTTCCCTCCTGTAGAGACCTCTTGCTGGAAGCCCTCACAAACCCCGCGGGCCCGCCCCTGATCTCTTGAACGCAAAAAAGGGAGAGCTTTCGCCCTCCCTTTGGAAGAGAAACAGCTTAAGACTTAAGAATGTAGGTCACCGCGCTGACGGTGAAGATGATGCCCTTTCTTTTGAACGTGAAAAAATTCAGTGCGGCACCTGAGGGAGCTCCCGTTGTGGTGTTTTTGAAAACCGTCGCAGCAAACGGCTGGGGGTTCTTCGCAGATGGAAGATTGATGTAGCCGTTAGAGGCAATGGAAGCTGATCCGGGAAGGAACAGAATCTTGAAACCGGTTCCGGTCAGCTCGCCCTTCGGTCCGATCGTGAAAGAGACCTTCTGGCCTACTTTGAACTTCGGAACACCGGCTGGGATCGGCGCCGGGTTGGTGGTTACTTGACCGGTGATGGACGAGGAATCGAAGTCAGTGACGTTCAATGAGAATTTCGCGCCTTTCGCAAATCCGCCGAAGGTCGGAACCGGCGGTTTGGGCTTTGGAGTGGCCGCCACCAGGGGGAGCGCCATGGCAATTACGAGAAATGCTTTCGGGAGGAGTGTTTTCATAGCTTTGGGTTCGGACTCCAAGTGAGTCGCCAGCCTTGTAAATACTTGCAGCTGTGCGCTCAAGTGGAAAGCTAGCGGCAAGGTTCCACTTACCCGAATATGCGCATATCCCCTGCCCCGCTCGCTATCTTATGTCTCGCTGCCGGCGGCGCCGGCGGCTGGTTTCTGAGAGGCAGCCAGCCCGCCCGTCCCGCAGCCACCGCCACCGTGGCAAAAGGCGGCTCAACCGCTGGCCAGGATCACCCCGTTGCGGACAACGACAGCGGCTTTGCCACCCCTCCCCCGCCGCGGCTGCGGCCGGATGATCACGCCGGGGAAGATGGCGAAGCGCCGGACGACGACAGCGGCCAGTACGCCGCCAACGTTCAGGAAGACCTGAAGTGGAAGGTCAACTCCTGGAAAACCTCGCTGGGACTCCGCCCCGAGCAGATCGCGAGCCTGGAAGAGGCGATCAAAAAGACCGTCGCCGCGATCGCCCCCAGCCCCGATGGCGAGGACGGCGCGCCAGCCGGTGGACAACAGGAAGCGCTGGACCAGGCTCTGGCCGGGCTTCTCGACCCGCAACAAAAGGCCAAATACCAGGAGTGGCAGGACCGCAGGCAGCAATTGCAGCGCGAAGCCCAGGCCACCACCCAGCTCGCGGAAATGGAGGATGGTCTTTTACTGGACCCGCAGCAGCGCGACGCCGTCCGCAAGGCGCTGATCGAGCAGGCCGCCGCCCACCCCGTCCAGGATGATCGCCCGCCCGCACCGATGATCGATCCCCAGATGATCACCGAGCTGAACGAAAAACTCGGCGACGGCATGGACGATCCCCAGCTGTTCCAGACCGCCGCCAAGGCCTGGATCGACAAAAAGATCTCCGCCGATACCGAGGCGATGAAGACCTACCTCCGGCCCGACCAGCTCGAAAGCTACCGGCACCTGCTGGAGCGCAAGTACTCCGGCTGGATGGACCCCACGCAGTGAAGCAGAGGATCGCGGACTATTGCATCGAGATGTTCAGGATCCGTGGCGCGCCAAAAAGCGGGCTGCGGTGATCCAGCGGCTTCGACGGCGGCAGATCGCGGCCGTCTGACGGGATCAACCAGAGCGGCGGTTGGCGGTCGGAAGGATCGCGCAGATCCGTGAGGCACAGCCACGGGCCGCCCTCGCGGACCAGTTCCAGCGAAGCGCCGCCCGGCACGCTGTAGCGGACCAGCTGGGGAAATTTCCCGTTCTGGCGGCGGGAGACCTCCAGGCGGATCGCGCTGAGGGCGGTGATACGCCGCCAGGTCAGATCGCGCTGGCGCTCGCAGAAGTTGAAGACAAGGAAGCTCTCGGTCCGGGTCGCGGAGACCGGCTCCTCAAGACTGGGCGGCAACTCACCCACGCGGCGGGACTTTTCCCACAGTCGCGCCACCGCC
>JAQGPE010000457.1 GCA_028293225.1 Akkermansiaceae bacterium
GGTGGCGGGCGCTGCTGGACGGGGTGACCGCCCAGCCGCGCCTCTGGCTCTGGGCGCTCCGCCACAGCCGGGGCAGCCGCCGCCGCTGGGTGGCGGCCGAGGGCGTGGCCGTGCTCCTGGGCGCGGCTTGGTGTCTCACCTCGTCCGTCGGGATCGCCTACCTGGTGGTGACCGTGGCGGGCAGCTGGATCTACCCCTTCATGACCAGCTTTGTCCCCCACGACGCCAGCACGGACGACCCGCTCCGCCAGACCCGTCTGTTCCGAGGCAAGGTGGTAGCCCTGCTGAGCTGTGAACACCTCTATCATCTGGAGCATCACCTCTATCCCCAGGTCCCCCATCAGCGCTGGCGTGAACTGGCCCGGCGGCTGGATCCATTCTTCACGGAGCAGGGTCTCCAACCCATCATTCTCTGGCGATGAACTCCCCGGATTCCCGCTCGTTTTTCGCGGCCTTGACCGGCGATGGCCGGCCGCTGATTCTTTTCACCGCCCTGGCGCTGGGGCTGTCCGGAGGCGCGGCGATCTTCCTCTCGGTGACCGGGCATTTCCTGCCTCACGACGTCGAATTCCTGGGCATGGAGCCGATCGCCCTGTGCCACCTGAACCAGTGCCGGATCGTGCATTTCATGATCCACGACCGGATGTCCTTTGGCGGGGTGCTGATGGCCCTGGCGGTGCTCTACGCGTGGCTCGCGCTCTTTCCCCTGCGGGAGGGCAAAAGCTGGGCCTGGTGGACGCTGGTGCTGACCAATGTCGCGGGCTTCGGCAGCTTCCTGGCCTACCTGGGCTACGGCTATCTCGACACCTGGCATGCCTGGGCCACCGCCCTGCTGCTGCCCGTCACCGCCATGGGCCTGTGGCAAACCCGGCGGCTGTGCACGGAGCCTCTGAACTTTTCCCCCGGCTGGCGGCCGGCCTCCTGGCGCTCCGCGCAGGCCTGGGGATGGCTGCTGTGGCTAGGCTGGGCCCTGGGTATGATGGCGGCGGGGACTACGATCCTCATCGTAGGAATGACCCAGGTGTTCGTGCCAAGCGACCTGGACTTCATCGGCTACACCCGCCCGCAGCTCATCGAAATCAATCCACGGCTGATCCCGCTGATCGCCCACGACCGGGCGGGCTTCGGCGGCGGCGTTTTCACCACCGGCCTGCTGCTGCTATGCATCATCTGGAAGGCCGGGCCGTCGCGGCATCGCTGGCAGGCGCTGGTCTGTGCCGGGACCGTGGGCTTCGGCTGCGCGATCGGCGTCCACTACCCCATCGGCTACCTCGACCTGACCCACCTGCTGCCCGCGTGGGCCGGGGCGGTGGTCTTCCTCCTCGGGGCGGCGCTTTCCTGGCGCGGGTCAAAAGGGGTTACCGCGGCCTGATCCAGTCCGGCGGGGTTTCCTTCGCGAGCTTTCGCCAGACCTCATCCTCGCCGTCGACCCCGGCCGCCGTGAGATCGAAAGGCCTGAAGCCGATCTTCGCGGCCACGGAAGGATCCTTGAAATGAAAGTCGCCGTGAGCGGGGTCCACGAACAGCGGATCCGCCACCAGCGAGTTCACATCTCTCCCGGCTTTCTGCCAGTCGTCGAAGTTCCGGCCATAACTGACGATCTCTCCGCCACCGGTGGGCCACAGGATGTTACGATCCACCTCGTAGTTCCCCTTCCCTTGCGAACCGCCGGTCCACAGCGGGCCCTTTTCCCACAGCACGATATTGCCGGTGAAATGGAAGGAGACGTGATCCTCCGGGCGGGTGAACTGGAGCTGCTGGTCGCGGGCGAAGGCGAAGATGTTGTTCCGCACGATGTTCTCCTTCCCGTAGTGCTCGTGATAGCCGCCGGAAGTGGTGCGGTAAACCAGGTTGTCCTCCAGCAGCATGCCGGTGCTGCCTTCATCGTTGTAGAGCCCCCAGCCGCCGTAGTCGTAGGAAAGGATGTCGTGGATGCGGTTGCCGCGCAGGACGGAGCCCTCCGATGGCCCCAGGGTGTAGATGCCGCCCATGTCGCTGAGGAGGCCGTTGCCGATGTCATGAATGTGGTTGAATTCGATGCGGTTGCGTTTCGCCTCACTGGCCGCGTAACCCCAGCGCCAGCCCACCGAGACGCCGGTGTAGGGCATATGGCTGATCTCGTTGTGGACGATCGCGTTGTCGCCGCTGAAGCCGATCAGCACGCCGACCGCACAGGGGAAGACCTTGCCCGCGTCGCGGATGATGCAGTTTTCCACCGTGTTGCCGCTGGTCTGCCGGCCCTCCTCCAGCGCGCCGATGCGGACCCCGCCGGCGCCGAGATCGTGCAAGTAGGTCTTTTCGACCCGGCAGCCGGTGCAGCCGTCGCGAAACCAGATGCCATAGAGGCCGGTGTGGGCGACCTCGCAGTCGATCAGGGATATCGCCTCCGCGTGGTCGGCCTGGATCACCGCCTCGATGTTGGAAGCAGCCTGGCTCGGGTCATAGCCGCCAGGAGGGCAGGTCCACCCGGCGTGCTGGAAGGACAGGCCGCGGATTTCGAGGTGGCTGACTTTCGCTCCGGGGTGGCCGTCGATGACCACCAACCGCTCCGCGACCGGCGCGACGACTTCAGTACGGGCAGGATCCTCGCCCGGACGCGGGATGTAGGTGAGTGTGCCTTCAGGAGAAAGAAACCACTCGCCGGGCTGGTCGAGACCGGCCTCGATATTCTCCAGCACCAGGCCGGTCTTGTCGTCCCAGGTATTCCACGGAGCCATCCCGCGGCCCTCGGTGACGAAGTCCCTGCCCGCCAGCGCGCCGATGAAACGACGGGTGTTGTCCCACTTGTGATAGGCCAGCATCTGGGTGCCGTGCAGCGTGGCGGGGTCGAGGTCCTTCAGCCACTTCAGGGCCTGATCCTCCAGCTCGACCGTCATCCTGGAGCGGCCGTCGGGCAGCTTCTCCTCCCGCACGTTTCTCATGTGGAAGAAGCCGGCATTCGGTTCGCGGGCGCGGACGGCACGGAGGCCGCCGACCCACAGTTGCTCAAAGGGCGCGCCATCGACATGCGCCTCCCAGCGGCCGTCCGGACGGACCTTGAAGCCGGCGATCACCCGTCCACCGGAAAGGACCGGATGCGCGCCGGGAGCGGCGATCAAGCGCAGTGGCGCCGATTCAGAGCCGGAATCCTCCGGGCCGAAATGCAGCGGGGAATCCAGGCGGTGCGTGCCGGGGCCGAAGACGATCTCGACCGGTTCGCCCGAATGAACCTTGCGGAGTTCGCGGGCCTTTTCCAGCGCCGCAGCGACATGATCCCCCGCCGTGACCGGGACCTGCTGAACGGCGCAGGCGACGCCGGTGGCGATGAGGAAAAAGGAAAAGGCGACGCGCATAACGAATGAGGAACGGCAACCCTAGTTCGTGCAGGTGCCGGCCTTTCTATCACACAGGAGAGTGGACGCCCCTCGCGGGAGGCAGGCCTTCTGCGGCGAGGCGCACATCCAGAAGGGTCTTGGCAGGCTCAGCGAACTCGCGCTCCGCCAGCAGCTTCAGGCGCCGCTTGCCCACCCGGCGGTCAAGCAGGGCCAGGCCGGTGATGATCGGATTCTCCGAAGCCAGCGCATCCTCAATGGACAGGTCCAGGTAGCGGCCGAATGCGGCGCCGAAGTCCCACTTGGTGAAGTCACCGCCCGGATTATCGGTGGTTCTCGAAACCGTCTCGTGAGCGAAGTAGCAGAATGATGCAATTTCCTCCCCGTCCAGAGTGATCCAGGTCCTGCCCCGCTCTCCGGTAACATCGCGATAGGCGTTGGCGTGAATCGCCAGCCGCTTCTCCAGCGCCTGGGCCAGCCGCTCGCGGAAAAGCCGCATCTTCTTCGACCAGATCACCGGATCAGCATGGCACCTTTCCGGTCGCGCTCAAGAATCCTGATTGGGACCCGCCTTCTCCGGCGCTAGGGTGCGCGGGTCATGGCCCCGGAATCCACCCTGAAGCGCATCTCCCGCGTCCTGCTCGCGATCTTCTTCGTGGTCGCTGGCGTGAACCACTTCCTGCGGCCCGGCCCCTACCTGGCGATGATGCCGCCGTGGCTGCCCTGGCCGGTGGCGATGAACCAGATCTCCGGCGCGGCGGAAATCGCCGGCGGCCTCGGCATCCTGTTTCCCTGGAAGCGCCGCTGTGCCGCCTGGGGGCTGATCGCCCTGCTGGTCGCCGTTTTTCCCGCGAACCTGCAGGTGGCGCTCCACGGCTGGCCGGGCATGCACATCCCCGCCTGGATCCTGTGGGCGCGGCTGCCCTTTCAGCCCCTTCTCATTGCCTGGGTCTATCTGACCTGCCTGCGGCGGGACGCGACCCAAGGGTGAATCTCAGTTGCCCGACTTGGCGGTTTCGAGACGCTCGATCAGATTATCGACCGCATTGTACCAGGCATCCGCATCGGCGGACTCGTCCCAGACTTCCTTCAGCTCGGAGTCTTCGCGGATCAGATTGACCGCCTTCAGCGCCTTCGAGATCAGATTGGTGATTTCGAGATCGGCGTTGGTTTCCACCCAGGCCTTGGCGTTGTCGGGAAGCTTGGCCGCCGGATTTTCCGAAAGTGCGGCGATGATTTCCGCGGCGGCGATCCCGACACTGCACTCCGGCACCTCCAGATAGTCGTCTCCCTTGCCCAGGACGTCCTGAAGCGCCGACGAAATCACCGAAGTGTCCGCCGAGTCCTCCAGATCGAAAAGCCAATCCAAAGCGTCGTCATTGTCGAAAGATCCTGTTTCCCAAGCACCCATTGTTCGTCGGTAGGTTCGTTACCGGGGAAAGGCAGCAAATCATTTCAAAGCATGCAATGAAATCGTCAGTCGCAATTTCATTCAGGACTGCGACCTCCTGACTCCCGGCGGCAGGACCGGGGGCGTCAGCACCGGCGGCGCGGGAGGAGTGATCAGCCCATCCACCACTCCGTCAGCGGCATCCAGGTGCTGGACTCTCGCCGTCAAAGCCTCACGGGAAAGGGTTCCCGACTCTTCCAGAAGCTGGAGCAGCGACTCGATCACCAGCCCGGCCTGCCCGAGTTCCCGCTCAAGCTCCGTGACCCTTTCGGCCAGATTGCGGGTGGCGGCGAGATCCGCCCGGCGCTGTTTCGCCTGCTGCAGATTCGTGGCCGTCTGGTATCCGGACAAAAGCGTCTGCTGCTTCTGCAGCAACACCCAGTCCTGATCCATGAAGTCAAAAAAGTTCATCGCCATGGTGGGTGGGCTTAGCAGGACGCCGCTGAGCCGGCCACTACTGGATGACGGAAAGATCCGCAACGCCACGCAGCCAGAGGGCAAACGGTCGTCAGGAAATCCGCTGCTCGAACAACTTGAAGCGCGGGTCGTAGCCGCCGCCGCTGAATTTGCGGCAGCAGTCGTAGCAGGCGACCTGACGCTTGATCTGCTTCACCCGCCGCATGTCGGAGAGGCAGTAAGGACAGGTATAGGAAAAGTTCCGGCGCATGCGCTTCCGCTTGAAGGGCAGATTGTGATACGGCTCCTCGTTCGGAATCCCCAGTTCGGCGCAAGCGGCCTTCCACGCCAGGCCATGCGGCTCGATGCGGCGGCGGCCGGCG
>JAQGPE010000481.1 GCA_028293225.1 Akkermansiaceae bacterium
CTACCTCCGGTGGCATCGCATGCCACCCGGGGAGGTTGAGGCGCCCCGCGCGTGGCTCACCACGGTGATCACTCGCCTGTGCATCAATCACCTGAAGTCGGCCCGCGTGCAGCGGGAACGCTACATCGGCCCCTGGCTCCCGGAGCCGCTGATCTCGACGGACGGCCAGCCCGATGAAAATCTGCAGCTCGCGGACTCCCTGTCGCTCGCGTTCCTGGTTCTCCTGGAAACCCTGACGCCCACCGAGCGCGCCGTCTTGGTGCTGCGCGACGTCTTCGGCTCCGAATTCTCGGAGATCGCCACCATCGTCCATCGCTCGGAAGTCAACTGCCGCCAGATCCTCGCCCGGGCGCGGAAAAGCGTCGGGGAGCGCCGCCCCCGCTTCGATGCCTCCCGCGAGCAGGCGGAGCAATTGCTGGAGAAATTCCAGCGCGCCGTGGAGGATGGCGAAATCGGCGGGTTGCTGGATCTCCTCGCCCAGGATGTGGTGCTGGTCTCCGATGGCGGCGGCAAGGCCCGTGCGCTGATGCGCCCGATTCGCGGCGCCGATTCCCTGGCGCGACTCTTCGTAAATGCCAAACGGAAGTTCGACTCCGGAGCCGAGGAAATCGAGCACGCCCGGGTCAATGGCTTGCCCGGTCTGGTCGCCTTCGAGGGGACCAGGGCGAAACGCGTGATGGCCTTCGGCATTCTCGAAGGCCGCATCCAGTCCGTTTTCGTCATCACCAATCCGGAGAAGATCCGGCATCTGGACCGGACCCGGTAAGGCGGTCCCCCGCGCCCTGCGTCAGGCGGCGATTTTGAAAATTCTGAAGGACGGCTGTCACAAAGAAGCCCGTTTACCGGTCCATGGGAATGCCGCGGCTCAGATCGCCGCGCGTTTCCAGACCACCCCATGAACCTCTATTCCACGCTCGTTGCCCTCCACGTCATTGCCTCCATCCTCGGCCTGGGCCCGCTCAGCGCCCTGGCATTCTCCACCACCACCGCGGGATCGTTCTCGGTCGAGCGCACCACGCGGCTGATGCGGTGGGTCGCCGTCAGCCTGTTGCTGGTTTTGGCGACCGGTGCCGCGACCATCTATCTCACCCACGGGGCGCTGGGGGAGCTGGCCTGGGTCCGGGTCTCCTTCGGCCTGTTCCTGGTCCTCGGGGCTCTACACGGCGTGGCGAGGAAGCAATTGCGCCGGATCGCCGCGGCCGGCCCACCGGCCCTGCCCGGTAAAATCCTCGCCCCGATTCTCTGGGCCATGTGCGGCGTCGTGGCCGTCATCACCTATCTCATGGAGGCCAAGCCATTTTGAGCGCCTCCAGGTCGCCATCTTCTTCAAGCAATCCGCCTATGAAACAACATCGCACCCTCTACTGGACCACCACCGGCATCGTCTGCGCGGTCATGCTCTACAGCGCCATCAACTTCTCTCTGCGGGAGCCGATCGGCCCGGCCGTCTACAAGACCCAGGGAGCCTTCGCCCACCTGGGCCTGCCCGCCTATTTCAAGGTCGAATTGACGACCGCCAAGCTCCTCGGCGTCGCCGCCCTGCTGCTGCCCCGCATTCCGTCCCGGATCCGGGAGTTCGCCTACTTCGGGTTCGCTCTCACCCTGGTCTCGGCCAGTTTCGCCCATTTCTCCGTCGGCGACGGAGCGCTGTTCATCATCGACCCGCTGATCTTCCTGGCGATCCTGGCCGTGTCGTACCGGTTTTTTCTCAAACGTGAAGCCGCCCGGCAGTGACAGAGAATCCCCGCTCCTCTCCGGTCGGTGTCACAGATTCTCCAGATCCTGGATCACATGCTGTGACCAGCCCTCCAGCGTGCCGAACAGCGGGCCCTTCAGCTCGATCAGCTCGTTGAAGGAGAGATTCGCCAGCGCATCCTCCCGCGCGCTCAACTGCGTGCTCTGGACGTCGATCAAATGGATCACCCCCAGGTGCACCCGGCCCACCTCGTTACTGTCGTCGTTCAGCAGCGCCACGATCCGGTTGGTGTGCGCGATGTCGAAGACCAGTTCCGCAGGCAGCTCCCGCTCCACCGCCGCGTGATAGGCATCCGGACCGGTCCGTCCCATCCCGGTGTCGATCGGGGTGATGTGACCGCCCACACCCACTGAGCGCAGCGCATGCAGTCGCTCCTCGCCGCCGGATTTCCCCCGCGTGTAGTTCAGGACCGCCGTCCCGCAGCGGATCACACAGTAAGGGATCAGCTGCTTGTAGGACGGGTCGCGCTCGGCCGCATCGCGATCCATGAAAAGGTGGTTCTCCGGGTCCAGCAGCCGCGCTATCGCCGCTTCCACCCCGTGACTGCGGATGCCCTGAAAGGAGCCGATGGAGTCGAAAAGAGCGCGTGGGACGACGAGGACTTGTTCACCGGCATATTTGGACATGGCCGGAGTTCTACCGGGCCGTGTCCGGATGCCAAATCCCAAATCCGCCAGCCCTGTTCGCCCGTCACCTTGCGCATCCCACAATCGATTTTTCGCCCGCGAAGTCGTCCACTGCCCCGATGCCTGAGCGCCGCACCTTCCTCTCCGAACCGGCCCGGATGCACCTGGCGCCACAAAATCCGCAAATTACCCCTACAAACCTCACCTTTCGACCCTCCAGCCCTTCTCCCGTAAGGGTCGCCGAGCCTCAAAACGCCTCAAATCCGCCAACAAACCTTACCTTTCTCCCGCCAGGCAGCCCTCCCCGGCGGGCGTGATCGTCACCCGATGCGCGACAACTGACTTGTTTTGAACACCAGGATAGTCAGGGTGATCTACAGAATGAAGAGCAGCATTCTGCGACTGACGGGCCTCACCACCGTCATGCTGACCGGTCCGGTCTCCGCCATCGACGGCAACGCCAACTCCCAGAGCGATGTCTGGGAAATGGTCTTCGGCGCGGCCGGTCTGCCTCCCGGCGGCGATGCCGACCACGACGGCTGGACCAATGCCCAGGAAAGCATCGCCGGCACCAATCCCTTCGACCCCGGCTCCCGTCCCCAGCTCCAGATCACTTCGGGAGCCACCCCCGTCCTCTGGTGGCAGAGCTTCGCGGGCAAGCGCTACACCGTCTACTCCAGCCAGGACCTGGTCACCTGGGCCCCGGCCCAATCGGCGATCCAAGGCAATGGCCAGACGGTCACCTGGCCCATCGCCCCTCCCGGCGGCCGGGCCTTCTTCCGCCTTCAGGCGGAGGATCAGGACAGCGATGGCGACGGACTCAGCGACTGGGAGGAACTCACCCTCGGCCTCGATCCCACCCGCCCGCGGACCGAGCGCTACGAGCAGACCGACTCCCAGCGCGTCGCCTCCCAACTCGCTCTTTCCAGCACCATCGACGTCGCCGTCTACGAAGACTTCTGCGCCGAGGGCTGGCCCGCCCCCGCCATTCTGGTCCTGCGCCGCAGCGGTGGCCTCGCGCCTCTCTCGGTCCATGTCCAGTTCAGCGGCAGCGCGACTCCCGCCACCGACTACACGTCCAGTATCTCCGGGACCACCGTTCCCCTCGCCGCCGGCCAGCGCGAAGCCTTCGTTGAAATCC
>JAQGPE010000484.1 GCA_028293225.1 Akkermansiaceae bacterium
AGAAGACCTGGGAAGAGTTCTACCAGACCTACTGGCGGCTGATTTACGCGGTCGGCATCAAGGCCGGACTGCGCCCGGATGAAGCTCACGACTGCGTCCAGGAGACCATCCTGTCGATCGCCAAGCAGAGCAAAAAGAAGCTTTACGACCCCGAGCAGGGCTCCTTCAAGACCTGGCTGATGAACATGACCCACTGGCGGATCAACGACCAGTTCCGCAAGCGCAAGAAGGACACCGCCATGGCGGGCGCCGACTGGGAGGACGATCGCAAAACGGCGATGATCGACCGTTTCGAGGACCCCAAGGGCGACGTGCTGGCCCGGCTGTGGGACGTGGAATGGAAAAAAAACGTCGCCGACGCCGCACAGTCCCGGGTCAAGGCACAGTTCTCGCCCAAGAAGAACCAGATATTCCACTAATACGTCATCAATCAGAGGGACGCGAAGAACGTGCAGGACCACCTGAACGTGAGCATGGCGCAAGTTTATCTCGCGAAACACCGCGTCGGCTCCGTTCTTAAGAAAGAACTCTCCCGACTCGACGAGGATGCCGACGAATAACCCGCGACCGGAACCGGTGATCCCGGATCACGAGGTCCTGCGGAAAATCGGCGGCGGGTCCTATGGGGAAGTGTGGCTGGCGCGTGGCGTCACGGGCGCCCTGAGAGCGGTGAAAGTCGTTTACCGCGAGGACTTTGACGACGTCAGGGGCTTTGAGCGGGAATTCGAGGGGATCCTCAAGTTCGAGCCGATCTCCCGCGACCACCCGGGGCTGGTCAATATCCTGCACGTGGGCCGCAGCCCGGATTTCTCGTTCTATTACTACGTGATGGAGCTGGGTGACGACGTCACCTCCGGCCGGGAGATCAACCCGATCGAGTACGAGGCGCGGACCCTGAGCAGCGACACGAAGCGGACGCCGGGCCGGCGGCTGGCGACGGAGCACTGCATCGACTGCGGCCTGCGCCTGGCGGAGGCGCTGCGGCATCTGCACGACGGCGGGCTGGCGCATCGTGACGTGAAGCCGTCGAACGTGATTTTCGTCAACGGCAAGGCCAAGCTCGCTGATATCGGGCTGGTGGCGACCCGCGGGCAGCGGACCTTTGTCGGCACGGAGGGCTTCGTCCCGCCGGAAGGGCCCGGCTCGGCTCAGGCCGACGTCTACAGCCTCGGAAAAGTCCTGTATGAGATCGCCACCGGCAAGGACCGGCTGGATTTCCCGGAACTGCCGGATGAACTGCCGGGCGGGGCCGAGCGCAAGCGCTGGCTGGCGCTGAACCAGATCATCTGCGACATCTGCGAGCCGCAGCTTTCAAAGCGGACCATCGC
Organism: Akkermansiaceae bacterium; assembly: GCA_028293225.1. Lineage (GTDB taxonomy): Bacteria > Verrucomicrobiota > Verrucomicrobiia > Verrucomicrobiales > Akkermansiaceae > Haloferula. Next base: position 1,329 of record JAQGPE010000484.1, read on the forward strand.
CTCGGCCGGGGAGCTGGCCGATTCGTTGCGGCGCCTGCAGCAGGGCAAGCGGCGGAAGCGCCGACGGCGTCCGGTCGGGGCTTTCTTCGCCACGCTGCTGGTCGGCGGGGTGCTCGCGCTGGGCGGCTGGCTGGCTCTGAAGGGGAGCGGCCTGGGTCAGCAGATCACCAGGAGTAATCTCGGCAAGTATTTCGAGGAATCTCCGCCTCCGCCGGCCCCTCCCAAGCCGCGGGCCCAGGTCCTGGTGAAGATTTCCAGCCAGCCCTCGGGCGCCCATGTCTTCGACAAGATCAAAGGCAAGCAACTCGAGGATACCCCCTGCGAAATCGTGGGCCCTGAAGGGGATCCGTTGTCGCTCTATCTGCAGTTGGAAGGATACAACGACCAGCCCGTCGAGGATGTGATCAAGGACAACGGCGAGCCCATGCCCCTGCTGGTGACGTTGGTGAAATTCACCCCGCCGGTGCCCGCCCAGCCGTGGGTCTTCAAGCAGGCCTACCGGCCCTTTGGCGGAGTGCCGGATCCGAATGCCACCGATCCCCGCTCGCCGCCGGCCTTTTATCACGAAACCGAGGGGCCGGTCGAAAAGGCTCCGTGGGAGGAATACCTGAAGGCGAAATCCCGTCCGCCGGAGGTTTCCGAATTCCTCGACGTGGATGCCGTGGGCGGAGGCCCCAAGCAAGGCATCGTGCTGACCAGCGAGAGCGAGGCGAACCTCTATTGTCAGTGGCTGATGGCCGAGGGGTTAAAGACCGGCTTCCTCAAGGAACAGCATGAGATCACGCCGGTGATGCTGACGGATTTCAATGATCCGGGCCTGAGCGAGCGAGCGAGGAAAGACGGCCTGCATCCCTTCAAGTGCCAGGTTCGCCTCGTCACCTACGCCACTCTGGTGATTTCGACCATCCCGGGCGGAGCCGAAGTCTACCTGCGGCAGCAGTCCGAGGGCTTCCAGGCTTCCAAGGGAGTCACGGCGGAGGGCGCTCCTCTGGCGATTCCCCAGATCCGCCCGGGCGAAACCTCGATCTCGGTGATCCGGGAGGGCTATAAGCCCTTGAACGAAACCTTCACCCTGAAGCCGGGGGAAACCAAAACCCTGAGCCGCAAGCTGGTGCCGAACCAGAGCGTGGTGATGGACAAGCCCTGGGAAAACAGCCTGGGGATGAAATTCGTACCCGTGGCCAAGGATCTGATGGCCTGCGTCTGGGAGACCCGGGTGAAGGACTACATCCACTATGTGAGCTCGGCCAATCTGGCCCCTCCGCCGCAGCCGAACTTCCAACAGGATCCGAATCATCCGATCGTGTTCGTTTCCCGCGATGACGCGGTCGCCTTCTGCACCTGGCTGACCAAAACGGAGCGGGACCAGGAGAGGATCACGGAGACCCACGAGTACCGGCTGCCGACCGACTACGAGTGGAGCTCCCTGGCCGGCCTGGAAGGGGAGGACCCCTACTCGACTCCGGCCCGCCGCGACAACCAGAGCCGCGCTCCCCTGCCTCCGCTGGTGGGGCCCCAGTACTTCTGGTATGCCGGGTGGCCGCCGCCCGATAATTTCGCCAATCTGGCGGACGTCAGCGCCGGCAATGACAATCTGTCTTCCGGCCGGACCATCCCCGGGTATCACGACCCCTTCAAGAACACCGCCCCGGTCGGCAGTTTCCCGCCGGAAAAGCTGCACGGCCTCTATGATCTCTGCGGAAACGTGAACGAGTGGGTGAGCGAGAACTACAGCGCCACCAACCCGGTCCCGTCCGGCGTGCTGCGCGGCGGCGGCTGGAACACCTATCAGGCGAACAACCTCTACATCGGCGCCCGCACGGTCCAGCCGCCGACCTTCCGCGATGATGCCTCCGGCTTTCGCGTGATGCTTGCCAAGATGGCGCAGCCGGACGAAAAGACCTCCGACTCCACAGTTCCCGACCATGGTTGAAATCCAGATCCAGTACGAAGGCGACCTGCACTGCTCCGCCACCCACGGCCCGTCCGGCACCGTTCTCGCCACCGACGCGCCGGTCGATAACCAGGGCCGCGGCGAATCCTTTTCCCCAACGGATCTGCTTGCCACCTCTCTGGGCACCTGCATGAGCACCATCATGGGCATCACCGCCAAGCGGAAGGAGATCGCCCTGGAAGGACTCAAGGTCACGGTCAAAAAGCACATGTCCACGGACACCCCGCGCCGCATCGGCCGGCTGGAAGTCGATCTGGAAGTGCCGCTGGCCGCCGATCATCCGGAGCGGGCCCTGCTGGAGGCCGCCGCGCTGGCCTGCCCGGTCCACCACAGCCTGCACCCGGATATCGTCCTGGAGATCCGCTGGCACTGGATCGGCTGAGCCGATCCTTTTCCCCAGGCCGCCGGTGGCTCAGTTGACCCCGGCCGCCTGGAGCTTCGCCCGCAGCGCGCGGGTTTCCGGCGAGGCCTTGCTGTCCAGGGCATCGCCGAATTTTTTGCCAATGAAGGACTCCATCTGCAGATCCAGGTATTCCTGGTTGAAGAGGTTTTTCGGCAGCTTGCCGGTGCGGATCCAGTCCTGCAACGCGGTGCCGAGAGCGTCGTAACACGCGCCGAGCGTTTCTTCCGGGCTGCTGCCGTCGGCCGGGCCGGTTGCGGTCACGCCCAGAGCGGCGGTTTTGGCGGTCAGATCCTTTTCCTGCGCCGCGGCATCGGTGTGCAGCAATTTCACCAGGCTGGGATCGGTGGCGGTGCGGATTTCCGCCATGGTCTCGCAGAAGGCGGTCACCCGTTCGGTTGCTTCCCGGCGCGGCCCGGAGTCTGTGGCGGCGATCCATTGGAGGACCGGTTGCTGCAGCAGAACGAATTCCTCGAGGTGCCGGCTGCGGTAGCGCCCGGCCACGGCCGCCAGATTCCGCAACTCCGGGTGGGCGGCGACGTCGCGCTCCAGGCTTTTCTGATAGGCTTCCTCCAGGCCGCTCGTGTCGGGCTTCGCTGCGGGTGGTGGTGGCTGGACGACCGCCGCTGGCGGAGGGGTTGGCGCGACCGGTGCGGCGGCGACTTTCTCCGGCGCTTTCGGCGGCGCGGCCGGGGCTTCTTCTTTCTTACTGCAGGAGGAAGCCGCGACCGCCAGGAGCAGACACGCGAGAGGGGTACGAAGAGGCATTGTCACAATAGAAGTCCGGCCGCGCCAGTGGTCCAACGGGAAGTGTGGTTACTTCGCTCCTTCGAAGGCCTGCAGATCGGTCATGAAGCCGAAGGTCTCGGCATAGCCGTACTGCTGCGGGTAGTGATCGACGAAGGTCGCGCGCACATAGCGGGCGGGCGTTTTCGCGAAGCTCACGTCGGCCTTGGCTTCGGTGTTGGCGGCGAACTCGTGGCTGCCCACGTCCTTGAAGCTCTTGCCGTCTTCGCTCACGGAAATCGCGATCGTCTTGGTGGAGCCGAACCCCGGCACGCCGAAGCGGACGGTCTGAAGCGGGTGGCTGCCGCCCAGGTCAACGGTGACGTTTTTCGGGAAGCGGGGATCCTCGCCGGTGGCGTAGCAGGTGCCGTTGCCGCCCGCCCAGCTGCCGTCGGTCAGGCCGCTGTCCCAGTCGTGGGTGTTGCGATTGCTGGAGGTGAAGGGGCGTTTGAGGGCGACGTTTTTGCCGAGGTCGGGATCTTCCGGCCAGTGGGTGTTGAAGGCTCCCGCGGGCAGGCCCTGGTTGTTGCGCAGGTTCGGCTCGGCGACCTGCGACCAGGCGAAGCGCGCGGACTTCGGCTGGGGAATGCCGGGGTTCTTGAGGATGACGTCGCCACCAGAAATGCCGGCGAGCGCGGGTTTGAAGACGCCGTCGGCGCCGGCGATTTCGAAGCTGTCCGGAGCCTTGTCGTCGCGGGTGGACAGACCGGGCTCGCTATACTTGAACTTGATTTTCACCGAGTCGCCGGAGATTTCGTAGCCGTTGTAAAGAGGCCCCGAGGCGACCACGCCGGTCTTGCCATAGGTCTCGGCGAGCGCCCAGCGGGCCAGGCGGTAGCCGACGTCGGACTTATCGTCGGGGTGGATGTTGGCGACATTGCCGATGTCGTTGGTGACGGCCATCCCGGTGTGGGGGATTTTCAGCGCCTCCTGCTGGGCGACCCACAGCTCCGGCACCTGGTCGCCCTTGTTCTGGCCGTAGTTATATGGAGCGATCTGGACGTAGAGGAACGGACCGGCGGGGACGCCGAACTGCCTGCGCCAGCCGTTGATCAGCACCTGCATTTCCTGGGTGTAGAGCATGCCCTCACCGACGTTCGACTCGCCCTGATACCAGAGGAAGCCGCGCAGGCCGTAGGGGACCAGCGGGTGGATCATCGCCTGGTAGAGGCCGATGTTGCCCGCTCCGGTGCCGACCGGGAGAATCTGGGGAATCGGCGGCTGCTCCGGGACCTGCTTGCCGTCTTTCAACGCGGCATCGGCCAGGTTGGTCCAGTCGCGGGTCGCGATGACGTGCTTCTTAAGAGCGTCGGTGAAGGCGGGCGTGCCGGGGGTGTGGGCGGCGCGGTTGTTTTTCATGTCCTCCAGCTCGGGGACGCCTTCGAAGCCTTCGTCGGCGAACCAGGGCTCGATCCGCGAGCCGCCCCAGGAGGCGTGGATGATGCCGACCGGGACCTTCAGTTCCTCGGTCAGGCGGCGGCCGAAGAAATAGCCGACGGCCGAAAAGCGCTGGCAGGTCTCCGGGGTGGCTGCTTCCCAGGCGCCGCGCAGGTCATCCTGGCGGTAGGCGGAGGTATTGCGCTGGACCTGGAACAGGCGCAGCAGGGGCACGGGGCCGGATTTCGCGATCTCCTGGTCGACCGTGCGGGTCTGGGCGACGGCGAACTCCATGTTCGACTGGCCGCTGGCCAGCCAGACTTCGCCGATCAGCACATCTTTGATGGTCACCGGGGCGGCGCCGGCTTCGCTCACTTCCAGGTTCTGGCCCTGGGCATTGGCCGGCATCGCTTCCAGATCGACGCGCCAGCGGCCGTCCGCCGCCGCGGTGGCGGTCTTCTGCTTGCCGGCGAATTTGACGGTCACTTCCTTGCCCGGCGCGGCCCAGCCCCAGACCGGGACCGGCCGGTCGCGCTGGAGGACTTCGCCGTCGGTGAAAACCTTTGGCAGGCGAATTTCAGCGTGCGCGCCCGTGAGGAGGGCGGTCGTGAGCAGGATGAAGCGCAGATTGGAGAGCATCGGCGGTTAGATACACCCAAACGGGGTTGAATCTACCAATACCGTGGCATTTCGACATCGCGGGATTGCGGTGACACCACATCGGCGCAATTTCCCTTGCGTGGTCGGCGGTCGCCATGGATGCTGCCGCCGAAACCATACAAAACTGAGTAACTAACTAAGGTAATGCTACCGGAGCACGCTCCCTTTTCTCCCGACCAGCGCCGCGCGATCGAAATCGCACTGGCAGGCCTCGATGCAACCCAGCGCTTCTGGCTGGGCGGATTTCTCTCCGCAGGCTCCACCGTGGCTGCTGCTCCTGCCAAGGCCGCCGCCCCTTCCAAACTCACGATTCTGTATGGCACGGAGTCCGGCAACTCCGAGAAACTGGCCGATCTCTCCGCGAAGGAGGCCAAGAAAAAGGGCTTCCAGCCCGCGGTGAAGAACATGGCCGAGATCGCTCCGGAGGAACTCGCCAAGGTCGAGAACCTGCTGGTGATCGTCAGCACCTGGGGCGACGGCGAACCGCCGGAAACCGCCACGCCTTTCTATAAGCAGTTCATGGGCGCCTCCGTGCCGCTGTCGAAGCTGCGCTATACCGTTTGCGCACTGGGCGACACGGCTTATGAGAAGTTTTGCCAGACCGGCAAGGACATCGACGCCAAGCTGGAACAGCTCGGCGGTACCCGGGTCGCGCCGCGCCAGGACTGCGACGTCGAGTATGAGGAGCCCTACCAGGCATGGTTGAAGAGCGCCCTGCAGGCCTTCGAACCGGCCGCTGGGGCCGCCTCGATCGAGGTCGTTTCCGCGCCCGCGCCCGCCGCCCCGGCGGTCGAGTATGGCAAGAAGAACGCCTTTCCCGGCGAACTGCTGGAAAAGGTCATTCTGAACGGCAAGGGCACGGTCAAGGAGACCTGGCACTATGAAATTTCCTTGGAAGGCTCCGGCCTGAACTACGAGCCGGGCGACGCGCTGGCCGTGATCCCGGTCAACGCGCCGGATCTGGTCGAGGGCATCCTGAAGGCTTCGCGCCTGTCCGGGGCCGAGACCGTGGAAGTGAAAGGCGTGGGTCCGAAGATCCTGGCCGACGCGCTTCGCGAGGACCTCGACATCACCGCGCTGTCCCGCTCGGTCCTGACCAAGCTCCAGGCGCTGTCGGGTTCGCCGAAGCTGGCGGCCCTGCTGGCTGACGATGCCAAGGACCAGTTGAAGGATTACCTCTGGGGTCGCTGGATCACCGACGCGATCGAGGATTTCGCGCCGGAGGGCCTGGCCGCCGCCGGTTTCGCCACGCTGTTCCGCAAGCTGCCGCCGCGCCTTTACTCGATCGCTTCCAGCCCGCTGGCCCACCCCGGCGAAGTGCACCTGACCATCGCGTCGGTCCGCTACCAGGCCCACGGCCGGACCCGCAAGGGCGTCGCCTCGACCTACCTGGCCGACCTGGTGAAAAAGGGCGATACGGTCCCGGTCTACACGCACCAGAACAAGAACTTCCGCCTGCCTGTCTCCGGTGACACGCCGGTGATCATGGTCGGCCCCGGCACCGGCGTCGCGCCGTTCCGCTCCTTCGTGGAGCACCGCGGCACGCTCGGCCACGCGGGCAAGAACTGGCTGTTCTTCGGCGATCAGCACTACACCTACGATTTCCTGTATCAACTGGAGTGGCAGGAGCACCTGGCCAACGGAGCGCTGGGCAAGCTCGATGTCGCCTTCTCCCGTGACCAGCCGGAAAAGCTCTACGTCCAGCACCGCATGCTGGCGCAGGCGAAAGAGCTCTACGCATGGCTGCAGGAAGGCGCCCACTTTTACGTCTGCGGCGATGCCTCGCGCATGGCTCACGACGTCCACGAGGCGCTGCTCACCGTGGTCGAGCAGCAGTCCGGCCAATCCCGCGAAGCCGCGGAAGCCTACGTCGACGAACTCAAGAAATCGAAACGCTATCAGCGCGACGTCTATTGAGAATCCATTTTCCCGCTTTAGTTTCCCCATCCCCGAATCCGAATTCCCGCAGGTTAGAGGCCCGCGGTTCCCCGTTATGAGTGACAAGAAGCTCGCTGCCAACGAAGGCATCAAGACCCGATCGAACTACCTCCGCGGCACCATCGCGGAAGGTCTCGCGGACCTGTCGACAGGTTCGCTGTCGGAAGACGACCAGCAGCTCATCAAGTTCCACGGCTCCTACCAGCAGGACGACCGCGACCTGCGGCCGGACCGCCGCAAGCACCGTCTGGAAAAGGCCTACTCCTTCATGATCCGCATCCGCGTGCCGGGCGGGGTGGCGACGCCCCACCAGTGGCTGGAGACGGACCGCATCGCCGAACAGTTCGCGAACGGCACCATCAAGCTGACCACCCGCCAGGCCTTCCAGCTGCACGGGATCATCAAGACCAATCTCAAGCGCACGATCCAGGAGATCAACCAGACCGCCATGGATACCATCGCGGCCTGCGGCGATGTGAACCGCAACGTGATGTGCAATCCGAACCCGCACCTTTCCTCCGTGCACGCGGAGGTGCTGAAGGCGGCGCAGGAGATTTCCGACCACCTCACCCCGCAGACCAAGGCCTATCACGAGATCTGGCTGGATGGCGAGAAGCTGGAGTCGAGCGAGGCGGAGCAGGAGCCGATCTATGGCAAAACTTACCTGCCGCGGAAATTCAAGATCACCATCGCCGTGCCGCCGAGCAACGACGTGGACATCTTCGCCAACTGCCTTTCGTTCATCGCGATCGTCGATCACCACGGCAAGCTGGTGGGCTACAACGTCGCCGTAGGCGGCGGCATGGGCTCGACTCACGGCAATGACGCGACCTACCCGCGGCTGGCCGACGTGATCGGCTTCTGCACGCCGGAGCAGATCGTGGATGTCTCGGAGAAGGTGGTGCTGGTGCAACGCGACTTCGGCGACCGCGCCGACCGCAAGCATTCCCGTTTCAAGTACACCGTCGACGACCACGGTCCGGACTGGATCCTGGCCAAGCTCAACGAGTACCTCGGCTACGCTCTGGAGCCGGCGAGCCCCTATGTTTTCACGACCAATGGCGACCGCTTCTGCTGGGTCGAGGACGAGGTCGGCAACTACCACTACACTCTCTTCGTCGAGGGTGGCCGCGTCCTGGACACGGAGGCCTACCCGATGCGCACCGGCTTGCGCGAGATCGCCAAGATCCACGACGGCGACTTCCGCCTGACCGCCAACCAGAACGTGATCATCGCCAACGTTTCCTCGAAGAAGCGCGCGGAGATCGAGGCGCTGCTGGAAAAGTACGGCATGCATCGTAGCCACGAGCGCAGCGCCCTGCGGCTGTCGTCGATCGCCTGCGTGTCGCTGCCGACCTGCGGCCTGGCGCTGGCTGAGGCCGAGCGCTACCTGCCGGACGTGGTCGAAAAGCTGGAGGAAACACTGGAGAACGTCGGCCTGCGCCACGACTCCATCACCATCCGCATGACCGGCTGCCCGAACGGTTGCGGCCGCCCCTTCATCTCGGAGATCGGCTTCGTCGGCCGCGGTCCGGACCGCTACAATGTCTACCTGGGCGGCGGCCACGCCGGCCAGCGCCTGAGCAAGCTGTATCGTCAGGACGTCGATGCCGCGGACATCCAGCCGCTGCTGTCACCGATCCTGGAGCGCTACGCCAAGGAGCGCGAACAGGGCGAACACTTCGGCGATTTCGTCATTCGCGCCGGTTACGTCGTCGCGACCGTGCAGGGCAAGGACTTCCACCAGAACATCAAAGAAGAGGCGCTCAAGAACTGAGGTCTCGCATGCCAGCCGTGAAATGAAACGGATCCATCCAGAGGAGAATCGAATGTCGTGTCGCGAACGGGACGGGTGCTGTCGGGGCCCCGTTTAGAAGCGCGCCTGTCTTCGTTTTTCGCATCGATCGATTCCTCACCTCCTCATTCATTTCACCGCTTTTCCTATGTCCACTCTCATTCACTCCCACGCCACGGCAGCCGATCAGCTGTCTGCGGAACTCTCCCGGCTGAAGGCCGGGGAACGCCTGAAGCTGCTCCACGAGCGCTATGGCAAGCGGCTGGTCGCCTCGACCAGTTTCGGCCTGCAAGCCGCGGTCATGCTGCAGCTCATCGCGGAGAACGCGCCGGAGATCCCGGTCATCTTCATCGATACCGGCTACCATTTCCCTGAGACCTACCGCTACGCCGCGGAGCTGGAGAAAAGCCTCGGCATCGACCTGCGGGTCTATCAGCCGACGCACTCCGCCGCCCGCATCGAGGCGCTGTGGGGCAAGCTCTGGGAGCAGGGCCGGGAGGGCGCCGACCAGTATGGCATCCTCACCAAGATCGAGCCGATGGACCGCGCGCTCAAGGACCTCAATGCGGACGTCTGGATCAGCGGCGTGCGCCGCAGCCAGTCCAGCTCCCGCATCGAGCGGCCCTTCGCCGAGCAGCAGAAGAAGACGCTGAAGGTCTACCCGATCCTCGACTGGGCCGACGCCCAGGTGTCCGTCTACATGAACCAGAACCACCTGCCGCCGCACCCGCTGGCGGAGCAGGGCTATGTCACCATGGGCGACTGGCACAGCACCCGCCCGGCGGTCGATGGTCTGTCCGCGGAGGACACCCGCTTCAATGGCGAGAAGTACGAGTGCGGCCTGCACCTCGACTCCGGCAATGCGGATTTCCAGATCTGAAGAAATCGGCCACGAAAATAGATCCCGCGGCTTCATTTATCCTGTTAGACCTACTCTCGTAATCCCAACCGTAAATTCCCATGCCTATCGCATCATCCATGGTTGCC
>JAQGPE010000501.1 GCA_028293225.1 Akkermansiaceae bacterium
CTCCAACGGTGGACGTGGATGAGGAGGAACCTTCGCCACGGACGCCGGGCGAGCATTTGGACCGGGCGCTTCAGAAGACCGACGAAGGCATTCGCAAGGGCGCTGACGCCACCGGCCGTTTCCTGCAGCGGGCCGGAGAAAAGATCGAGGATGAGGCCCACCGGAATCAGCGCCCTCCGGGTCAATAAAGCCGAACCGGGTCAAATCCGGGCGGCCGGCAGCAATTGCTGGCCGTTCCTCCGAGCTTCGGCTAACCACCGGCCCATGAAATTGACGATCCTGCCTGTCCTGCTCGCGAGCGTGATGCTTGTGGCGGGCGCTTCTGCCAAAATGCCGGCCGCCAAAAGCGCGAATCTGGTCAGTAGCTTCGGCAATGCCCCTCTCAATGAAGGGCAGCTCAAGACGCTGAACGAGATTCTGGCCGTCAGCATGCTGAGTGCGCCGCCGCCTGTGGAGATTCCCGCCGCGCCAGCCAGGACCACCACCAAGCCATCGAAAATCAAGCCGGCGAAGAGGGCGGAGCCGGCCAAGCCGGTCAGTGGTGAAACACGGACGATCGAGACCATGGATGCTCAGGACCACACGCTGTCGCTGACCGTGGATCTCCGCTCTGGCACGTTCAAGAATCTCAACGTTCCTGCGGCTCAAGCGGGCAAGGTCAAGGAACTGCTGGCGTCGCTGAACTTGTCTACGGATGGCAAAGGGCGTTGAAGGTCCTTTGGAACGGACGAGATAACTATTTCCGTAAAAGTGTATGAAACGGACATTTTCCGTTCTCATGGTATTCTCATGTTTTTCAGTCCGGGATAAGCATCGGCTGGCGATCTAACGGCCTTGCGCCGGCGTCACGAAATTGTCACCTTTCCTCTGCTAGACGTTGAAAAATCGGCTGCGATTCCGGCCGCCGGTTTTTCTTCGAAGGGAAAGTAGACCTATGAGAATGCTTCGAATCCTATTGCCCGTGGTTTTGGCGGGGCCTGTTTGGGCCGATGTGATGATCAGTGAGATCATGTATCATCCCGCCTCGGAAAAGCCTGCGGAGGAATACATCGAACTCTATAACAGCGGGACCGCCGGCGTGGCGGTAGGTGGCTGGGCTTTTACCAAGGGCGTGAATTTCCTGCTGCCCGCGGGGACGACGATTGCGGGCGGCGGACGTCTGGTGGTGGCGGCCGATCCCGCGGCGTTCGCGGCGAAGTATCCGGGGGTCACGGGAATGGTCGGCGGTTGGACCGGCAAGCTTTCGAACAGTTCGGACCGGCTGGTGCTGGAGAACTCCGCCGGTGATGTGGTGGATGAGGTGGAGTACAGCGACGACGGCGATTGGGCAGTGAGGGCCAAGGATGCGGTGCTGGATTTCGGGCACCGGGGCTGGAACTGGGAAACCGCCGCTGACGGGGGAGGGGCCTCGCTGGAACTGATCCAGCCGCTTTTCGACAATTCGAGCGGGCAGAACTGGCGTGCCAGCACCACGACGAATGGCACGCCGGGCGCGCCGAATTCCGTCACGGCGACCGACATCGCGCCGACGATCCGGGAGGTCTCGCATTTCCCGCTGGTTCCGGCTCCCACCGATCCGGTTCGCGTGACGGCCCGGGTGGCGGATGACCATGGTGCGGTTTCCGCCGTCTCACTGTACTGGCGGCTCGACGGCTCGGCGGCCTTTCAGGCGGTCCCGATGGTGGACGATGGCGCTCATGGCGACGGCCCGGCGGGGGACGGCGTCTTCGCGTCGTCGATCCCGGCGCAGGCTCAGGGCGCGATCGTGGAGTTTTACGTGAGTGCCACCGACGCCGGCAGTCTGGTCCGGACCTGGCCGGCTCCAGCGCTGGATGAAAATGGCGTGCCGGGTCAAACGGCCAATTGCCTCTATCAGGTCGATTCCACCGTGGTTTCAACGCCGCAGCCGCTGTTCAGGATGATCCTGCGGGCGGTGGATCGTCAGGAGCTTGCGCAGATCAACAGCAATACGCCCCCGATTTCCGGGACCGACCAGACCTATAGTGGGGCTGCAATGAACGCCACTTTCGTGGGCCGGACCGGCACCGGGACCGAGTTGCGGTATCGCGTGGAGCTGAAAAATCGCGGCAACAGCAGCCGGCTCTATCTGCCTGCGAGTCTCCGCCTCAATTTTCTGGAGCAGGAGCCATGGGAGGATGTGGTCAGCCTGAATCTCAATAGCCAGACCACCATTTCCCAGCTGTTGGGCAGCGAGATATTCCGCCGCGCAGGTGCGGATATGGCCGCTTCGAGGGCCGTACGGCTTCGAGTCAACGGCGTTGATCCGACCACGCCCAACCCACCCTCCTATGGGTTCTATGCTGCCAATGAGGTGGTGGATTCCAAATACGCGGACGCGCATCATCCGCAGGATTCGGACGGCAATGCCTACCGGGGGCAACAGGTCAACTATGGTGCCGATCCGGCGGCCGATCTGCATGATGAGAGCAATAACCCCGATCCGAATCTGGCGAACCCGGCTCCTTACCGGATTCACTATTTCAAGGAGACCAACAAGAGCGAGGACCGCTGGTCGGACCTGATCAATCTCACCCAGAAGATCAGCAAGGGCCACAGCCCCACGCTCGATTCGCCGACCTATGATCCGGGCTACGTCGAGGGCATCCTCAGCGCAGTCGATGTGCGCCAGTGGATGAGCTACTTTGCCGCCAATACCATTGGCGACGACAAGGAAACCAGTCTGGCGAACGGGCGTGGGGATGACTACCTGCTCTACATCGGCGTCAATGACCCGCGGGCGAATCTGATCCCCTACGATATGGATGCGATGTTCGGGCTCGAGGGTGCCAGCCCGACCGACACCTTGTTTCCGATGTGTCAGAACAATATTCTGCCTGGATCTCCGCCAACTCCGGTCAATTCCTTCATCAAGCACCCGGACTTCGCACCGATCTACTATAGCGAACTGAAGAGAATGGTGGATGGGGCCTTCGATCCCGCCACCTTCAACGAGACGGCGGATGAAGTTCTGGGGCCCCTGGTTGCGGCCTCGGTCATCAATCCGATGAAGACCTTCAACTCCCAGCGGGTTGCCTGGATCAGGACCCAGATCCCGCTGGCGCTTTCGGTCACCTCAACCCCGCCACTGCAAAATGGCATTCCACGGACGACCACTGCCTCGGCATCTCTTGCGGGGCGCGCCAACGCGATCACCACGCGCTCGGTGAAAGTCAACGGAGTGGCAGCCGCCTGGACGGCCTGGACGGCATCCTGGACGGCTCCAGCGGTCTCTCTCCTGCCTGGAGTCAATCAGGTGCTGGTGCAGTCATTCGATGCCGGGGGAGTGGAAACAGGCAGGCTGCTCCAGAGTGTCTGGTACGACACCGGTAGTGGCCAGATTGCTCCCGCCACCATTTTCACCGATACGACCTGGACCTCCGCGGGCGGCCCATGGCTGATGAACAGCTCGGTCACCGTGGCCGATGGCGCCACCCTGACGATCGAAGCGGGCGCAACGGTTTACGCCGCCAATCAGGCGATCCTGACGGTGAACTCCAGCGGCAGGCTGATCGCGCAGGGAACCGATCTCAAGCGAATCCAGATCGGCCCCGCGCCAGGCAGTGGCGCCTTATGGGGCGGGCTGGCGATCTACGGCGCTACTGGCAGTCCGCGGTCGCAGCTCTCCTATGTCAGCATCGCAGGGAACACCGACACGGCGATCAGGGTTAGCACGGCCGACGTCGCGTTCGATCACCTTCAATTCGGGAATCCGAGCAAGACCTATCTTGAATTGGATGGCTCATCCTTCCTGGTCAGCGAGTGCGATTTTCCCGCACCGACTGCGCCGCTTGAACCGGTGCATGGAACCGCAGGCATCAAGCCTGGCTGCCGGGGTATCATCCGGCACTGCTACTTTGGCTCGTCGATCGGTTACAATGACGTGATCGATTTCACCGGCGGCCAGCGGCCCGGCCCGATCCTGCAGGTGCTGGCAAATGTCTTCACCGGCAGCGGCGACGACATCCTGGATCTGGACGGCACCGACGCCTGGATCGAGGGCAACATCTTCATGCACTGTCATAAAAACGGCGCCCCGGACTCGGCGGCGGCCGTCTCCGGCGGCAACAACGGCGCTGCGACCTCGGAGCTGACGATCACCGGGAATCTCTTTTACGATGTCGATCATGCGGTGACCGCCAAGCAGGGGAACTACTATACCTTTACGAACAACACCGTGGTCCGTCAGACGAAGACCGGTGGCACCGACACGGAGAGCGCGGTCTTCAATCTCCAGGATGCGATTCCTGCCCCGCCCACGACCTACGGCCTGGGTCTGTATGCTGAAGGGAACATCCTGGCGGAGTGCGAACAGCTGGTGCGCAACTACAGCAGCAGCGCCAGCACGGTGACTCTGAACAACAATTTGATGGCCCTGCCGTGGGCGGGGCCCGGGACCGGAAATGTCGATCGCGACCCGCTTTTCGTCCATTCCCCGGTTTTGGCGGAAACGGCGTTCACCTCCTGGCAGGATGCCCAGATCATGAAGCAGTGGCTGGCGCTAAGGCCCGGATCTCCCGCTCTCGGCACCGGACCGAACGGCCGGGACAAGGGCGGCGTGATCCCGCTGGGGGTGAGCCTCGCAGCCAGCGTCTCCGGAACCACCAACCAGACCTCCGCGCAGGTCAATGTGGGCACGCGCCCGTCCGCGGTGCCGCCGTGGCAGTCCGGCTACACCGCCTATCGCTGGCAGCTCGATGCCGGCACGGTCAGTGCGGCGGTCCCCATCGCGACGCCTCTCTCTCTTTCCGGCCTCGGCAACGGCAGCCATACCCTGAAGGTCTCCGGCCTGAACGATGCGGGCTATTGGCAGGATGATCCGGCCTTCGGCCAGGATGGTGGCGTGACCACTTACACCTGGACGGTGGATCCTGGCTATATCCCGCCGCCGGCCGCTCCGCTGGTGCGCATCAACGAAGTGCTGGCGAAGAACCTGGCCACACTCAGCGTCGGCGGAACGTTTCCGGATCTGATCGAGATTCAAAACGCTGGCACCGCCACGGCGGATCTCTCCGGCTGGGGGCTGAGTGACTCTCCGTCCGCTCCGTTCAGCTATACCTTTCCGGCTGGAACCACGCTGGCTCCCGGAGCTTATCGCCTGATCTACGCGTCTTCCGCCGCGGCCATACCCGCGCCGAAGACCGGCTTCGCACTTTCAGAGGACGGCGAGACTCTGGCGCTGACCCGCTCCGCGGCAGCGGGAGGCGGGGTCGCCGACACGGTTTCGTTTGGTCACCAGTTGGGCGACTACTCGATCGGTCGCCGCTCCGGAGATGGAGCATGGGATCTGTGCCGGCCGACCTTTGGTACGGAGAACATCGTAGTGCCACAGGCTGCGGTGACGGGCCTGCGGATCAACGAATGGCTGGCCGACCCGGGAAGTTCCGGAGGGCAGAATTTCATCGAGCTCTACAATCCCGCCGCGTTGCCTGTGAATCTGGGTGGCAGCTACCTCACCGACAGTCCGTTGGGCTGGCCGGACCGCCACGCGGTGTCGCCCCTGACCTTCGTGGCGGGAAATGGCTATGCGCTCTTCTATCCGGACGGCGATCCTGACAAGGGCGCTGATCACCTGTCGTTTCATCTGGCTCCGCTGGCTGGGGAGATCGGTTTGCTCACTCCGGATTTGGATCTGATCGACCGCGTGGTCTACGGACCCCAGACCGCCGCGGTCTCGCAGGGCCGCACTCCCAATGGCGGCAATGCCATCGTGTCCTTTACCCAGCCAAGTCCGGGTGGCCCCAATCCCCTGAATCAGGGGAACCTTTCCGCTATCCGAATCAATGAGGTGCTGGTGGCGAACGAGACCCTCACGAATCCCGATTCCTCGCTGTCCGGCTGGATCGAACTTTACAATCCGACAACGTCGGCGGTGGACCTTTCCGACATCAGTCTCAGCAACAACACCGCCAGTCCGCGGGCCTGGGTGGCCGCGGGTGGAACCTCGATTCCGTCCGGCGGGTATCTGGTGATCCAGTGCAATGGAACTCAGCCGGTCTCGTCAACGAACACCGGAGTTGCCC
>JAQGPE010000508.1 GCA_028293225.1 Akkermansiaceae bacterium
TGACGAAATAAGGGATGTCGCCGGCGCCCCCGGCGGTGGGGTTGTCGACGGAATCGCTGATGAAGACCGAATTTACGCCGATTGCAGCGGCTTTCCAAATGCAGGTGTCGGCATCGCAGGTCTCAGAGCAGAAGTCGAAGTCCTCGCGGGCGTCCCAGTAGACTTTTGCCACGCGCAGGGCTTCCTCGCGGCAGACCTCTACGTCGGTGCCGGTGATGACCACGCTGGCGCTGTTGCGCGGTTCGTCGGCCCAGACGTAGCCGACCCACAGGGAGGCATCGAGCACTTCGGGCCGGGGATCGGAAAGTTCCAGGGTGGCGTAGACGCTTTTGCCGGGCTCCACGAAGGTGCTGGTGCGTTCGCCGGGCAGTCCCACCGGAATGCGGGCCCAGGCGCGGACCGGGCGGATCTTTTCGTCCAGGCACTTCAGCAGCAGCCGGCAGTTGCGCTCGCGGGTGATCAGGTAGTCCTCGTGCGGAGCCATCCGGTAGGCGGTGAAAATATCCACCAGCCCGGCCAGATCGGCGGTGACATTGCCGTGGAGATCCATGCCCGCGGCGATCAGGCAGTCCGGTCCGACGGCGTCGCGGACGGCACGGGCCAGGTCGGCTTCGGCGTCGTCCATGTCCACCACGTTCATCGCGCCGTGGATGTCGAAATAGAAGCCATCGAGCGGCAGGGATTTACGGATCCCTTCGATCAGTTCGTCCTTCAGCGCCTGATAGACCGCTGCCTGCACCGGGCCGCCGGGAATCGCTTTTGCCTGGAGCAGCGGCAGCCACGCGATGTCGGTCCGCCCGGCGAAGTTCCACCCGGGCATGAAGGGGTAGCGTGCCAGCATTTCATCCCCGCGCAGGATCAGGAAATCCTCCATGGCAGAGGTCAGCGGCGAGAACGTGCAGCTTTCAATGGCGATGCCGCCGAGGGCGATGCGGTGCATGCCGGGAAGCTCACCGTGCCGCCGGGGAAAGGCGATCCGGAAAAGCGGTGCAGAGCAGCCACTTTGCTGGCGCCCGGCTTCAGGCCGAGATTTGCTGCGACATTGAAGAAGCGCGGCCTCGAAATATCAGGAGAGCCGAAGAGAGCAGGCTTGCCAGACGAGGGTGAACGCATAGACAGGGTGGTATGCGTGCCCTAGCCTGGATTCTGGCGGAGAACGTCCTCGCCTTGGCTTACAGTCATGAAAGCGAGATCGCCGATGATTTCGCCGTGGCTCAATTGGAGCGGATCGCTCATTCGCTGAAGTCGGCCGGGTCCACCACTTTGGGGCTGTTTCTGGACACAGTCCACGAGATGGCGGAGGAAGCCCGGCTCCAAGGTGACGACCAGCGGGCTGAGCGTCTGGTCGCAATGCCGGATCATCTCGGACTGGAGTTCCAAGCGCGGGCGTAGGCTTTTCCCGGCTAAGGAAGAGCCTCAAATCCGTTCGATCACCGCCTTGAAGTGTTCAAGCGTGTAGAAGGCGGCAGCAGCCATCGCCAGGGTCACGACCCAGATCGGGATCCAAACCCTTCGGGTCTTCCGGCTGAAGAAACTCCAGTTGGTCAGGGCCAAGCAGGCTGCACCTCCACCAATCCAGAAGATCAGGTCCCGGTCGACTCCGTGATAATAGGCATCGCGTTGGGCGATGTTACGTGCCGCTCCATGCCCCAAAGCCATGATGGTTCCAATGACTCCGCGCAGAGTCAGCACGCTCTTGAGAATTGAGAGCGCGACGCCAAGCAAAGCCGCCATTCCCAAACGCTTCCTCCAAATTGGGATCGGAATCTCAGCTGGAGAAAGAGAAACGGGAATAGATGTGCCGCCAGGCGCGACATATGGATTTTCAGCGCTCACCGATCGGAGGCACCGGCGAAAGCTCCTTCGGGCCGGTGTAAAGGGTCAGCGGACGATACAGGCGGTTGTCGCGCAGCTGTTCCAGCACCTGGGCGGTCCAGCCGGAGGTGCGGGCGATCGCGAAGATCGGCGTGAACAGGTCGGTCGGGATGCCCATGGAGTAATACACCGTGGCCGAGTAGAAATCGACATTGGCTTCCAGGCCCTTGCGCTCGCGCATGATCTGGGCGATGCGCTCGGACATCTGGATCCACTTGGGCTCGCCGAGTTCGTCGGTGAGCTTCACAGCCAGCTTGCGGAGGTGCGGAGCGCGCGGATCGAGCACCTTGTAGACGCGGTGGCCGATGCCCATGATCTTTTCCTTCCGCTCCAGCTTGCCCTCGACGAAGGCGTCGACCTTGTCGAGTTCGCCGATGCCCTGGAGCATGTGGATCACGCCTTCATTGGCGCCGCCATGCAGCGGTCCCTTCAGGGTGCCGATCGCCGAGGTCACGGCGGAATACATGTCGGACAAGGTCGCGACGGTGACGCGAGCGGAGAAAGTGGAGGCATTCATGCCGTGGTCGGCATGGATGATGTAGGCGACATCGAGCGTCTTGGTGGCCGTGTCGGTCGGCTCTTCCCCGGACATCAGCCAGAGGAAATGGCCGGCTTCGGACAGCTCCGGGCGGATCGCCGGCAGTTCCAGGCCCTGGCGGAAACGGTGATAGGCGGCGACGATGACCGGCGTCTGGGCGACCAGCGACAGGCCGATCTGCTCGACCTTGGCCAGGTCCGGCTCGCCGATCGCGGTGCGCTTGTCGGTCAGGCTCAGCATCGAGACGGCGGTGCGCAACACATCCATCGGGTTGGCATCCTTCGGAGCGGTCTTCAGGAAATCCAGCACGCCCTCAGGCAGAGTGCGGTCGCCGCGGAGGCGGGCCTGCAGTTCTTCCAACTCGGCCTGTTTGGGCAGGCGGCCTTTAAAGAGCAGGAACACGATTTCCTCGTAGCAGCAGCCCTCGACCAGCGAATCAATCGAATAGCCCAGGTAACTCAGGCGTCCTTCGGCCCCTTCCACTTTGCTGAGAGCGGATTCGTTGGCGATGACTCCTTCGAGGCCTTTGGCGTATTCTGTCATAAAAATCGGAGATTGGGTTATACGAGACTTCCTTGGGAAAACCGCAGGGAACAAAGCGATTCGTGTCCTTGGGCGCAAGGTGAGAATCCAGCGAACGGTTGCGGATTGCCGATCGGGTGGATTTGCCGGATGATCGGCCTTGTGGCGCAACCCGCAATCTTATGTTTGGAAACCAGCACACCGCGTGCCTCGATCGCGATTTTGCGGGGCGGTGACGTCCTGTTTGAAGCTTCTTTCACCAGCGACCGCAGTCACAATGCCACCCTGTTTGAACCGCTTCAGGAGGCCCTGCAGGTGCTTGGTGAAGGTGAACGACTTGGTGTGGTGGTGGTCGGCACCGGCCCCGGCAGTTACAGCGGCACCCGGGTCGGCATCGCCGCGGCGCAGGGGGTGGCGATGGTCCACGGCTGCCCGGCCGCCGGAATCAGCTCGCTGGCGGCGGTACCGCTGGAGAGCGCTCCAGCGGAGGCGCTGGCGATCGGCGATGCCCGCCGCGGCAGCGCCTGGTGGACGACCGTGGAGGTCGGAAAGCCGGTGGCCGAGCCGAAATTGCTGCCCGTTTCCGAGCTGCTGGAGATTCTAACGAGTGGCCGGCCGGTTTTCTCGTTGGAGTCTGTTAGCAAGTTAGGGCTGCCCCCGGAATGGCTCGAAAACGTCATGGTGGGCGTCCCGGATGCCATCGGAGTTGGCCGGGCCTGGCAGGCGCTTTCCCCTGACGTCCGGCGGGAATTCGAATCACTGCCGGTCCAACCGGTCTATCTCCGCCCGCCGCACATCACGGAGGCCAAGGGCGGCCATCCACTGGTGACGGGGCGGAAACCGTGATCGAAAAAAATGGCGCCTCCGGACGGGAATCCGAAGGCGCCTAGGTTTTCCGTGAAACAGATTGCCGGGTTTCCGGATCGCTCAGTGGATCCAGACGGAACTCATGTTGTCGTTGAGGCCGGTGTAGCCGGGGAAGTTCGACTGGCCGCCGTTGGCATCCGGATAGAGGGTCCAGACGGTGCCGCCGTAGTTGTCGTTCTGGTAGATGGTGACCGTCCAGCCGGAGGGGATGGTGCAGGAGGAGGCGTCGTCATTGGCGATGCCCACGGCCTGGAGCTGCGAAAGCGTGTAGCTGCCCTGCGGCAGCAACGCGCTCATCGAGCCGACGTAGTTGGTGTCCTTGAAGAAGGTCACGCCGCTGATGGCGCTCTTCCGGGTGGCCTGGGTGCTGCGGTAGTTGTAGACGTTGGCCGTGTTGTTGTGGGTCGAGTCCCCGATGGTCACCCCGCCGACCACGATGTTCGGATTGGAGTAGTAGGGGATGTTCTTGCCGTTGCAGGCGGCCATGATGGTGCCGCCCTGGGTGCCGGCGCACATGCCCGCTTCGTGCGTGGCGGTGTAGGTGTGGCCGATTTCATGGGAGAAAAGCTCCCACTGCACGGAGTCGCGGCCGCAGGTGGCCTGGGTGCCGCCCTGATAGGCCAGCCCGGCGCTGTCGGTGTAGGGACAGCACAGGAAGATCACGTCCGCGCCGCGGCCGTCGGCAAAGGTCCGGAAGTTCGCGCAATCGGTGCCGCTGGCCAGCGAGTCGAGCCACCAGCCGGCTCCATTGCTGTTGTCCGTGGAGATCTGGTAGTAGCCGGCGATCCGCCAATAGACATCCGTGCCGCTGTTGGCGTGGACCGTATTGGAAATCGCATGATGGCTGGAGATCCGCGCGGCGATGGCATTGTAGCCGCCGTAGAGCGTCGCCTGGTTCGGGGTCCATGCGTAAGCCACATCCGCCTGGACGGCCGCCGAGGCGGTCGCTCCCAGCAGAGTGGCACAGAGGGAAAGCAGGCCCCCTAACAGCCATCGTTTTCTGAGTATGGTTTTCATTCGTGGTTTTTCCGTTTTTAGGGTCTTTCCCCGCCGGGTTGAAGAAGGGCGGGGAGAAGGTGTTTTGCGGCAGATGGCTGGAGGAGGAGCTGGATCTGAAATGGAACCGCCAAGACGCCAAGAGCGCCAAGATGAAGATGAAGCGGCTCGCTTTTTTCCCAGGCTCTAAACTTGGCGCACTTGGCGTCTTGGCGGTTCCATTCCGTTGGATCGTTCCGTTTCGTTATTTCAGACATTCTGTTAGTGCGCGGGCGGGGGCTCCGGCTCTCCGACATTGAAAGGGTTGACGCCGGCGATGGCGTTCTTCGGCTTGGCGTCGCGCCGCGCCTGGCGGTTGATCTGGTTGAGCACCACCTCGCCGGGCTCGCGGGCATCACCCTCGATGTAGAGTTCCGGGGTGATGAAGACGATGGCGGTGTAGCCGTGGACCGTGGAGATGGAGACCAGCGTGTCCGGGCGGTCTTTCAAGTGGCCGGCGATGTTCCACTCCATCGCGCCCTGCGGGCTGTCGGTGCGGTCGACGTCGATGTCGTATTCCTGGCCGTCGAAGCCGGGCAGTTTGATCGATTTCACGTCGGCCGGGGCGTTGGCCACCGAGTTGCCGAGGTTGCTGATGTAGTCGTCACAGTAGACGAGCTGGCGCTTTTCGACCCAGGCGTTCTCGCGGCTCAGGCGGTCCTCCTCCAGGTCATTGTGGGCGAGTTCATGCAGGATCGCCGGGTCCCTGCCGTTGGCGCTGGTCCAGGCGAAGGAGTCCGACTTTTGCGAGATCGCGAAGGGCTTCAGACGGAAGCTGGCGCGGTTCGGCGTGGCGACGAAGTTTCCTTCTGCCTGGAAGCGCCCGTCGGGCGAGTCGGACAGAGCCGGGAGCGGCGCCTGCGAACGAGCGCTTCTCTCGCTCGCAGGCCGGGACCGTCCGTTGCTGCCGGTGGAGGCATCCGCTGGTGTCTGGGATTTCCCGGATGCCGTGGCCTGGGCGCGGTGGGCCTGGTCGACTTTTTGAACGGTGAAAAACAGTGCGGCGACGATGGCGGCAGCGATGACGGACCAGAGAATGGGACGGCCTTTCATGATGGAAAAGAGCGAGGTGGAAGGGAATCAGCGGGCGCTGCTGACGGCGATGAGCTGGCGGGCCTTTTCGCCGTAAGCGGCGGCCTGCGCGGGGTCGTGAAACATGCCGGAGACCTGCAGGGCGTTGTCCGGCGCCTCCCGCAGGGTGGCATCGAGATAGCGGGCCAGGGCGCGGTCCTGCATCTGGTTGAGGTGCGGATCGCCGGGCGTGCCGAAGATTTCCGCGAGTTGAGCGGGGTCGTTGATCAGTCCGGCGGCGATCTCGGGATGGCTGTTAGAGAGCGCACCCATCACGTCCTCCAGCATGGAGCGCTTGCCCTCGCTGGCGGGGGCGTTGCGCAGCCAGTCCAGGATTTCCTCCGGCTGGGCGTCGATCAGTTTGGCCCCCAGCCGCCCGGCCCACGCGGCCATCGCCGGGTCATCGAGTTGGCTGCCCAGCATCCCGGAAATCTCCGGGAAGGTGGTGGTGCGGGAGGTCTCCACCAGCGACTCGACCGCCGAGATTTTGAGAGACGAGTCCTTCGGGTCATTGAGGCCGTTGACCCAGCCGATCAGCTTCGGGAGCTGGTCCGGCTGCTCCTGCTGGCAGATGGAAGATAGAAAGGCAAGTTGCACCATTGGGCTGGCGAATGCCTCCCGGGAAGATTGCCGAAGGCTGGCGGTGACCTGGCCAAGGTCGGCTTCGGAAATCCAGCGATTCATTAACTCACGCTCCAGCGGCACGATGCCTGCAGATGCGTGAAGCCGGGCCAGCAGGCCGAGCGTTCCACCGGGGTCGGTCGCGAAGAGCTGGTTCGCCAGAGCCCGCAGTGCGGCTTCGTGGGCCTGCGGATTTTTTTCATAGAGCGAAGCGATTTGCTCAGTGAGCGGAGTGCGCTGCAATTTGCCGTGGCTGAGCAGCTGGTCCGCGAGATTGGCGGTGTTCGAGCGGCTGGGATCCTTGAGCCAGGCTTGAAAGACGAGCTCGGCCGGTGGCTTGGCAGCAGTGATGCTTGAGCTGTTAGAGCGATTTTGACCGGGGGTGCTTTCTGCGGAGCTTGGGTTGCTTTTCGACGGAAGACGCCAGGCAAAGGGGAGGCTGGCGGCTCCGGCGAGCAACAGGAAAATGCGGAGGGTTCGGTGGTTGCGCGGGCCGGGGGGAGGCGTGGGTTCTGATCGGGTTCCGGCAGTTTGGCTCATGAGACAGGTATTTTCTGTCTGTTTTTGGGTGTGATGAGTTAAATTTACAGATGTGAATCGGAGTCATTGAATCCTTTGGAAGATCACCCAAAAATAGATCCGGCAGACTTAGGGGTGAGGCTCTTTCATGGCAAGATGAAAGGTGCAGCGAATGCAGGAATGATTTGTAATCCTGTTAGGGTAACGATTCCTGTGTTTTGAGCCAAGGCCGGAAATTGCAGGATTGCCGGAAGCAACCGACTTTTTTGCGCGCAGGGAAAGCCGGGATCCGGACCGGGATGGGCACAACTCCTGCCCGGTGCGAAATC
>JAQGPE010000511.1 GCA_028293225.1 Akkermansiaceae bacterium
TCCGGATAGGTCAGCACCGTGCCGTCCTTGGCCAGCACCGCCTTCTGGTTGCGCAGGTGGGACAGGTAGTAGCCCATCATGGGGTGCTTCGACACGGCGTCCAGCAGCTGGCGGTAGGTGCCGGTCTCCTTGCTACGGAGCATGTCGTAGTAGCTGGCGGAGCCGTAGGCGCGGCCGGCCACCAGCGAATCGGTGTCGGAGATGACGAAGATCTGGCTGAGCGCAAAGGCCAGGCGCTGCGGCAGCTGATCGCGGCCCGACAGGGCGGACAGCCACCAGCCGCGGCGGCGGTTGCCGCTGTTCGGGTCGTAGGCGGCGGAGTAGTTGGGATCGCTGGCGGGCAGGGCGGCGCGGATTTGGATTTCCTGCTGATTGGCGGCGGTGGTGTAGGCCAGCAGGGACGGCGCGGGCAGGGCGAACTGCTCGTCGATCCAGGTGGAATAGGCCGCCAGGCGGTCGCCGTTTTTCGCCGCCACGCGGGCCTGCATGTCGGCCAGGGAGGCGGGTGAGGGGCCATAGGTGGCCTGGGTCAGAAAGCGCAGGATGTCCCGGTCCAGGTCGCTGCCGGTGAGGCTGGTGATGGGGGCGGGAGCCGGTGGGACCTGGAACTCGGTGGAGCCGGCGGTGGGTTGGAAGAAGCCCTCGATCTCGCCGCTGGCGTGGGTCTCCGTGTAGATGCTGAGGTGGATGCCGCCGGTCAGCAGGGCGTCGAGCAACTGTTGATCGGTGGTGAAGGTCTGCGCGGCGCGGATGCCCCAATATTCGCCGCCGTAGTTTTCGGCTGGGATGGAGACGAGGATCGAGGAGGAGCCGTCCAGCACCTGGGTCGAGGTGACCGGCGAGGCCAGATTGGAAAAGGAAACGGTGATCAGCGTGGAGTCGTTGTCGCCCTGCAGGCGGATCGTCGCCATGCCGCCGCCCAGGGACTGGACGCCGGCGGAAGCGTGCAAGTACGCCACCAATAGTCGTTGATTCTCCGGGGTCGGGGCGGCATCGGCCAGAGTCACGTCGTTGTCCAGATCACAGGCGCCGATGAGGAAATGCAGGTGGCGCGGGACCTGGGTGCGGTCGTCCGGGCTGGCATGGACGTGCAGGCTGGCGGAGTCGGCGCCGGCCGGGATCACCAGCCTTTGGACCAGGGCGGCGCCGGTGCCGTCCTTCACCGTGTAGCGGCCGGGTTCGGCGGCGGATTGCGCGGCGCCGGTGGGAGCGGCGGTCTTGACGAAGAGGGTGAAGGGATAGGTGGTGGGGCTGTTGCGGGTGTAGGTCACGACCGCGTCGGAGCCTTCCTTTTCGTAGGCGGCTGACGGCGTGGCGCCGGAGGTGATGTCCCCGGCCGCCAGCGAGTGCAGCATGGCCTGGGCGACGGCCAGGTCATTGCCGGGCGTGCCGCTGCCGAAGCTGTCGCCACTGCGGGCGTCGAAGCCGGCGAGCTGCAGCTCCGACCAGTCGTCGAGCCCGTCGCCATCGCTGTCGGCGTCGCTGATTTCCACGCGGAAAAAGCCGGCGCTGGCCGTGCGTGGCGCGGTGAAGGAGAGCGTCGCACCGGTGGCGGGGACGGGATCGCCGACGGCCGTCCAGTCGGCGGCTCCCAGCGAGGCCGCGGTGGTCAGGCGGTAGTTTTTGCCGGGCTGGGTGGCGGCTTCCAGGGTGATGTCGGCAGCGGTGAAGCTGACGATTTTCAGCGCGGGGTGGGAGACTGCGTCAAAGGGATCGGTGCCTGCCGCGGCCTCGGCGGCGTTGGAGAAACCATCGCCGTCGGTGTCGTCCGCCGCAGCCAGGGAAGAAGCGTGGTAGCGCGCGTCCCAGATTCCGCCGAGGCCATTCGGGCCGGGTTCGAGGACTCCCGCCGCGAGGGCGGGAACTCCGCAGGCGGCGCAGAAAATCGCGGTTAGGGCGAAGTTCGGATTCATGGATTTTTAAGGTGAGCCATGACAGCAGAGCGCATTTTCCTGTTGGGATCCCGTACAAAATCGCGTGGTTTTTGCGGCAAGGTGACGGTGGGCCAGGATGAATTCCTGGTCTTCAGCAGGTTCCGGAAGATCCAATAAAATGAAAGACTTGCGAAAATGAAAGCAGGTCGAACAGGGTTTGGAGAAATCGGTCGTTTCGAGACGGATTTTGGGAATGTTACGAAATAGGTAGTAGTTGAGGGTGGGACGGATCCGGTTCCTCTTTCATCCCGCATCTGCGGCGCTCTCGGCACCGGCCAACTTCTTCACGATGGCATCCACCGCTGCCTCCGCCGCGGCCAGGGAGGCTTCGAAGTGCGCGTCATGGGTTCCCGCGCCGCTGACCCGCACCAGGGTGAGGTCGGTCAGTCCGACGAGGGCCAGGACGGCGCGGAGCTGTGGCTCCAGGAAATCCAGCGCCGCGCCCGGCCCGCCCGGTTCGTAGCCGGTCGCTCCGGTGGAGATGATGGCGATCACCGGCTTTGACCGCAGCAGCGGGCGATACGGATTCGCCGGGTCGCCGGTGAAGCCGAAGGTGCGGCCGGAGCGGACGATCTGCTCCAGGTAGGCCTTCATCTGCGCGGGCATGCCGAAGTTGTACATCGGCACGCCCATCACGATGACATCCGCCTGCTCGATCTCGCGGATCAGCATTTCGCTTTCGGCCAGAGCCGCCGTCATTTCCGGCGTGCGGTCTGCGGGTGGCGAATACGCGGCGGCGATCCAGGCTTCGCCCACCGGGGAGGGCGGCAGCGTGCCGGCGTCACGCTGGACGACGTCTCCACCGGGGTGGGCGGCGAGCCAGCGCTCCGTGAAGCGGGCGGCGAGGCGGCGGGTGATCGAGCGCGTGATGCGCGCGCTGGAGTGGAGAACGAGCAGGGAAGAAGAAAAATTCATGATGCGGCGCAAGCCTGCACCGGGCCCGGCATCCCCGCCTCGTCCCAAGTTCGTGAGCGGGTCACAGGAAAGTGACCTGTCCTCTCATTCGCTACGGCTCGAGTCGTACTTCGGCCTGCCGCGCCAGGTAGGCTCCGCCCCATTCTCCGAGCTGGTCCATCACCGCCGTCAGGGCCGCGCCGTGATCCGTCAGGGAATACTCGACCCGTGCCGGGACCTCGGCATGCACCACGCGGCGGATCACGCCATCGGCCTCCAGCTGGCGGAGCTGCACCGTCAGGGCCTGGGCGGTGACCTCGGGCATCGCCTCCTGGAGCCGGGTGAAGCGCTGGGTGCCCTGCTGCAGCGCGTGAAGGATGGAGGGCTTCCAGCGGCCGCGGA
Source organism: Akkermansiaceae bacterium (assembly GCA_028293225.1). GTDB lineage: Bacteria > Verrucomicrobiota > Verrucomicrobiia > Verrucomicrobiales > Akkermansiaceae > Haloferula. The sequence continues at coordinate 3,231 of JAQGPE010000511.1, forward strand.
TCACGTCCAGCGCGGCGCGCACCGGGCAGCGCTCGCGCAGGCCATCGAGTTTCTGTCCGTAGTCCGCCAGCTCTTTCATACGGCGAGGATAGGGCGGGAGCCGCGGCGCGCCAATGGGATTTCAGCGGCTCCGTGAAAACGGGATGAACCGGAGATGAAGAGTGTGCGCGCTGTGAATCACGGCTTGCCGGGGGGAGGGTTGGCGCACTAGACCGCTCCTGTCGCCGCGCCTTTCTCCCTGCTCTCCCCATGAAGCCCCGTTCCTCTGTAAAGTGGGACTGGCTGGTCCTGATGCTGCTTCTGTTCGTGGGTTTGAGCGCCTTTTGGCTCTACCAGGAGCAGCGGAAATTTCAGGAAGCTCCGGTGATCCAGGTTGACCCCCCGGTGGCTCACGATTTCGAGATCTTCTCCAAGGGCCTGGAGAAGAAATACCATGTCCGCTTTGAGCCGACCATGCCGGGAACGCTGCTGTGGTCGATCCTCGGCGAGCGGCCGCAGGTGGACCGGGCGAAGGAGGAGATCCGGGCCTGGGCGCTGGACTGTCTGAGAGTCCGCCGCGCGGCAACTCCGCCGCGCGATGGCTTGATCGAGCTCGATCCGCTGCCCTGCGTGATTTTTCATCAGGAGTAGGCGGGACAAAGGATGCGGCTGACAAAACGGCCGCCAGCAGGTTTTATCCCAGCATGTCCGCTTCTCCGCCGGGAACCTTCGCCGCTGTTGTCACGGTGGCTCTCGTTGTTGCCATGGCGGCGCCGGTGCGGGCCGCGATCCCGGCCGGGCTCTTCGTCGAGCAGAGTGAAGACTGCTGCGATCCTCTGCGGCTGGAGCTGACCGCCGGTGGTGAGGCCTACCTGGCCAGGGGGCGGGATCCGGTCACAGGCACGGTGGTGGAGGAAAAGGAGGGCGCGCTGCGGCTGAACTTTCCGGCGGTTCCTGACGCCGCGGTGCGGACCTTGACCGGCGGGCCGGCCGAGTGGCGGGATCAGGCGGGCCGGTCATGGAGACGGGTGGCGCCGGGAGAGGGCGCGGAAGGCTGGACGCCCTTCGCCATCACCGTCACCGACCAGGATGGCAAGCTCTTCGAGGGGCTGGCGTTTGACTACGAGATTACCAGTAGAGAGGGGCGCTGGCAGCCGCCGGACGTGAGGCACCTCGCCGCCAGCGGCGGTGTCTGCGCCGTCACCGCGCCGGCGGATTGCCTCATCACCATCATGCCGGCGCACCCGGATCTCAACCGCGGTTTTGGGAATGCCGTCGAAGTCCGGAGGAAAGGCGGTGAGGCCGCCACCTCCCTGCAACTGACCCGGGGGCTCACCGTGAGCGGTCGCGTGGTGGATGCCGCGACCGGCAGGCCGGTCGTGGGCGCGGTGTTGAAGCCGCTGGATTTCACCTCGCCCGGCTGGACGCCGGATGACGGGCATCAGATCGCCTCGGCAGAGGACGGCAGCTTCGTGCTGAGGGGGCTGAGCGTTTTAGGCTTTCAGGTGGAGCACCCGGATTTCGTCCTATCGCCGATGACCTGCGTCGATGAAAGCAAGGATACGATAGACATCGTAGTTCCGATGGAGCATGGCCGGACTGCAATGGGCCGCGTCGCCGATGCGGCGGGAAAGCCGCTGGCCGGGGTGGAAGTCAGCAGTGGCGGGATGTCCATGCTGACGGACGGAGACGGAAGTTTCTTGGCGAGAAGCGGGTTCGGAGCCGGGGAGGGCTGGGATCTCAAGCTGGACAAGCCGGGCTATGCCGAACTGAACTTCAAGGGCCGGGATTTTCCAGTCGGAGGCTTTATCCTGGCGCCCTTGCCGGAGTTGCGCGGCCGCGTAACCGGGCCGGACGGTGCGCCGGTGGGGGAATACCGGATCGTGGGCGAGCCTGAAAAGGATCCGCGCTCGTGGGAGTCCGGGGAGGCGGAGGTGCGGGACGCGGGCGGCCGCTTCACGGTCCAGCCGCGCGACGCGTCCCGGGATGGCTGGTACTGGATCGGCGTCCAGGCCGCGGGCTTCGCCCCATGGCAGGGGACGGTGGAGGCTGCCGCTCTGCTGAGCGGGGAGCTGCGTATCGTGCTCCAGCCTGGTCATACGGTGCGGGCGGACCTGGTGCGGCCCGCCGCTGCGACGGGGGATCTCACCGTCGAGTTGCGCCGGGAGGTGGCGGCCGGCCTTTCTGAAAGGCTGGATGTCCACAGGCTGGTTCTGCCGCCCGGGGAGCAGCTGGAAATCCCGCAGGTCGCCGAGGGCTACTACCTCCTTAGTATCCGCGGAACGGGTATTTCCCCCACGGTAAAGAGGGTGTCGCTGGCGGATGGCTCCGATCGCGATCTGGGCGAAATCCGCCTGGCCGGCACGGGATCGATCTCCGGCCGGGCGGCTCCCGGACAGGGCAAGGATGACCCGTCCGGTGCGGGCGACTGGGTCTTTGCCAAAGGAGCCCTTCACCCCGCGGACTACGAGAGGGTCTGGGGCGAGCGCCGTCGGGATACGCGGGAATTCCACACCGATGGGGAGGGGCGCTTCCATCTCGACGGCGTGCCGCTGGGCCGGTCCTGGATTGAATTCACCCTTCACAGAGGCTGTTTCGTGGAACGGAAAATCGGCGTGGTGGACGTGGAGGAAGGCCGGGACGCGGAGGTGAAATTCGGCGAGCCGGTGGCGAACTCCAGTCAGCTCCGTAGCAGCGCCGCAGGAGACGGTTCCCCGTCTCTGCTCCCTCCCCCTCCTCTTCCAGACGGACAGTGAGGATGAAGCCGGCACATGCAGGAACGGCAGATCTTATCCTCCATGCCTGCTCTTCTGCACATGCCGTTCGCTGCCGGTGATGCTGGACTTCCTGATGCGCCTCACTTCGTCCGCTCTTCCTTGCCCAGAGCGACGAACCACGCCAAGTCGACCAGCAGGGCGATGCCGTAGGCGGCGAAGAGCAGGGCGTAGCTGGATGGCATGCTGACGAAGAAATAGATGACCGCGGAGAGCAGCAGCACGGCCATGAAGATCAGCGCCTGCCGGGTGAGTCGCTCCGGCCGCCGGATCAGCGCGATCGGGTAGACCACTGCAAACAGCAGGCCCGGGATCAGCTTGGCCTCCTGCATGCCCTTGCCCGGCTCGGGCAGCGTGAACAGCAGGCCGAGCAGGACGCCGGCGAAGATGGCGAGGAATTTGCGAAGCGGGGACATGACTGAGGAGGCGAAGCGCGGAGCGGCGATTTCAACGGGAAAGCGGCGGCCGTGGCAAGGCCTGTTGGCCGGAGCCGGAGAAAGAAGAGACCTGCCGGCGGATGCTTGCCAAGTGGCTGGAGCGTTTGCTTGAAACGGGGGGAATTTCTCGGCTCTCCCGGCCTTGGCTAACAGCCTTCCGCGTCAGCCTGAAAATCGCGTTGCAGAACCCCTTTGACGGGGCGCAGGACTGATGTATGCGTACGAATGGCGACTACCGAGAAGGAACTGCGGATCGTGCTGAACCGGCAGGCGATCGAAGCGATTCACAGGCCCGTGCAGCGGGCGCTGGCCGAGTTGTATCCGGCGGTCTCCATCACCGTTGAAGACGGGCACGGCGCTCAGGAAATCGTACTAGATGTGCAGTCGCTGGTGCGTGGCGACAATGAGGAGGTGCATCCGGAAAGCCGCGGCCGCAGCGAGGCCCTGGAAGTCGAGCGTACGCTGAAGGCGCGACTGCAGCCTTGAGCGGGTCGCACTTCCGGTTGCGGGTTGGGATTTCCGGTTGCGCGAATGGCTGCCGGTGGTCTGTTGCACTGCTTCCCCGAAAAAAACGAAGGAGACGAACGGGCGGCAAGCGGTCAACTCAAGCAAAGACAACCATCACCATGGCGATACCCAAGGATGCGAAAGTTTTAGGCGTAGCGTGGGAGGAGGACTACAACTACTCCCAGG
>JAQGPE010000513.1 GCA_028293225.1 Akkermansiaceae bacterium
AATAGGCAATCGCAGTCGGCAGCAGACCGCCGAGGCGGAACTGCTCCATGTACTGGTGAAAGTTCGTGTGGAAGCCGGTCGCCACCGGGATGCCCATACGGCTGGCAGTCTTGATCGCGGAGGAGCCCAATGGACTTTCGGTCGCGACATACACCGCGTCGGGGCGGCGCTTGGTCCAGCGCTTCCGCAGCTTGAGAGGACGGGGCAGCCCGATGCGGACTTCCCGGTAGCCCGGTAGCGCTAGGGATGGTGCGACCGTTTGACCGGCGCCCCCTCCTTCTCCGGTGCGAATCACATGGACGAGGTTCCCCCGGCTTCGCAGGCCGTCGCAAAGACGGCCCAAGGTCATGGCGACTCCATTGACGTCAGGGCTGAAAGTGTCGGTCACGATGTCAATTCTCATGAGATGTCAGGCGTTCCAAATAATCTGCATGATGGATGTAGCACAGGACCAATGGCTTACTTCGGCCTTTTGATGTGTCGAAATCGTCACCAGCATTCAAACAGATCAAATTGTTTCAATCAAACATTTGAGTTCAACTCACCTTCTGAGGCGGTCAAAATTGCTTAATGCAAACGATCTAGATATTGTTTATCTTATATATATTGATAATTAATATAAATTAAATAAACGATTTTGATTTATCCGTAATATTAATTCTATATCTTTAACAATAAGTTCTATAAAAATTAAAATTGAATTAGCTCGAGTAAGTTTCAATCATGCTGAATTCGTTTAATTCAAACGTTTCGCATCTTTCTGCTGCCGGGAAAATGAAAGAAACTCAAGGCGGAACAAGATCGTTGCCTGACTTCCTCAATCAAAAAGCAACCCATTCGGAACCGTATGATTGAATCAAACGATTGAATTTTCACTCCGAATTTTGCGGCCATATCCCGAACCGAAGCTGCAAAAGGCTTGCAAGGAGAAGGCGTGATCCCTAACTCCCGGCGCATGGCTCTTGAGACCACCCTCATTCTTTTCAAACCCGATGCCGTCGCGAAGAACCTCGCCGGCACCGTTCTCGAGCGTTTCCAGAAGGAAGGCTTTGTGATTCGCGGCATCAAGATGATGCAATTGAGCGACGAAATTCTCGCGGAACACTACTCGCACATCGCCGACAAGCCCTTCTTCCCTGCTGTTCGCGGCTTCATGCAGGAGACCCCGGTGATCGCCCTGGCTCTGGAAGGCGAAGACGTGATCGGCCGCGTGCGTGACCTGCTTGGACCGACCGACTCGACCCAGGCCGCTGCCGGCACCATCCGCGGTGACTTCGGTTTCAAGGACAGCGACGCGAAAATGCGCAATGTCTGTCACGCCTCGGACAGTCCGGAAGCTGCCGCTGACGAGATCAAGCGCTTCTTCAAGGCCGACGAAATCTTCGCCTACTAAGCTGGGTCAACTCCCCCTTTTTCCTGCCCGGCTCCTCCCTGAGGATGCCGGGCTTTTTTGTGCCCGCTCATGAGCGCCGCACCAGGACCAGGAACGGCGACGAGCGCGGAATGGATTCGGGGCGGTCGACCTCGACTTCGAAACCAGCGCCGAGGGAAGAAGCCCAAACCACCACAGCGTCGCTCTCGACATCGCCACCGGGATGGCCGGGATAGCAGACGACGCTCAGGATCCCCCCCGGCCGGAGTAAGCCGAGCGCTGCGTCCAGAGCAACGAGGGTCACGTCGCGAGTGGTCACCAGGGAATGGTCACCACCCGGGAGGTAGCCGAGATTGAAAACGACCGCGCCAACCCTGCCGGGCGAGGCATGGTCCGCGAGGGTCGCATGGGAGGCCAGGATGAAGCGAACACCCTTCAAAGCAAATGTTTCAATCCTTTGTTTCGATGAAGTGATTGCTGCCTCCTGGACATCGAATGACAGCACGGTCCCCTGCTCCCCGGCCAACTGGGCGAGGAAAACGGTATCGTGGCCATTGCCGGCGGTTGCGTCGATGGCCGTCTCGCCTGGACGAAGAACCGCCGCGATTTCCCGGTGCGCGCGAACTGTCGGTTTCTCCCTGCGTTCGTTCATGAGGAGTGGAGGAATTTGGCGTCGAGTCCGGGATCCAGGGCGGCGTCATTCACCAGCCACCCGGCGAGATTGGCCGCTGCGGAGGGAGCATAGAGAGAGCCCTTCGAGCCGAGGCCATTAAAAACGATCCGCCCGTCCGGCATGTTGCCGATGACCGGCTGGCTGCGTCGAACGATCGGCCTCACCCCGGCTTCCTGAGCAACCACTTCGAAGTCCGGCCCGGCGAGTTCGCTGATGATTTCCCGGACGCGGGATAGACCGGCCGGACTGATTTCGCCATCGAGCCGGTCCCAAACGTAGGTCGAACCCGCCTTGAAGAGGCTGTTCCCGACCGGCACCAGCCAGCCGCCGCCACCGACGGTGATCCGATCCTGCGGCCAGTTTGCACGTACCGTGAGGATCTCTCCCTGGGCGGAACGATGGGGTCCCAACTGGCCGGTGATGAGACCGGCAGCCCCTTCACAGTGAACTCTGCGGGAGAGGTCCGAGGGCGGGGAAAAACGACCGTTTGAGCGCATGTGCTCCCGGGTCGCTTCACAGAAATCCCGGACAGCGACCCGGCCGCCGCCTCGCAGAGTGATCGCTGCCTTCCACGGACCTTCCGAAAAGACCTCGACGCCTTCCAGCCATGGAGAGAGTTCCGGATCAGAGAGTTTCGGCGCCACCTTTTTCCACTCTTTCTCCGAGACCAATCGGATCACCGGCATGGGATGCCAAAAGCTCGCTCCGAGGATTCCCTCCACCCTCCGATAGAAGCCGACGGCCTCGGCCAAGGATTCGCTGAACCGCCAGCCCAAGGTGTAGTTCTTGCCGGTAACCGGATTGATCATCCCCGCAGCGATCCTGGAGGCTGCCACCGGTCGCGGTTCATCGTAGACCGTGAAATCGGCATTCAGCCATTCCAGTTGCCAAGCCAGGCAGCAGCCCGCGAGGCCTTGTCCTATAATCGCCAGTCCCATTTTGGTGAGGAGGACCCGATCAAAGGCCTGCCAAGGCGTCGAGGCAAACCCGGCTGCTTCCTCAGCGGCGGGAAATAAATATCTATCATTCCGATATTGGCGGCCACGCTCCAGCCCGGTAGCATGGCCGTCGTGACCCGTTCCAGATTCTCCGCGTATTTGATCCTCTTCAGCTTGAGCGGCTGCGTCCCCGCCCGCCTGGAAAAGGTGCGGACCAGGAATTTCCACCAGAGGTCCGGCACTTCGGCAGAGTTGGCGCGGGCGTTTGGAGGAGCAGAAGATCGTGCCGCGAAAAATGCCCTGGGGGAGTGGCTGGAGACCCTGACGGTGCAGGATCGCTCCCGGCGGCAGCTTGAGGTCGAGGCAGACGGGAAGCACTATCAGGTCCGCTTTCATCCCGGCGACCGGACGATTTATGCCGACCGCTACTTCGACCGGCTGGAGCCAGCCAGCCACTATCAGGTCAAAGGCGTCGCGCATCACCAAGACGACGGAGCGGGCGTTCCGCTGTTAGGATACCGGGCGAACCACCAGCGAACCAAAGTTGAACGCTGGTATCCGCCGGAAGGAATCTACCGGAGTGTTACGGCGGTCGCGATTCCCGGGAAGGGCAATCGCAATCAAGTTGAGATCCAGCTGATCAATCGTCAAGAAATCGACAAGCTGCGCCTCGGAGGACGGGAGCAGTATCTGGCGGATGATTTCACGGTCCCGTGGGCCGCTCTATTGGAAAATGCCCGGCCGCTCGGAGCATCGGGTATCACTTCAGTGATCCGGCAGCACACGGATCGGAAAGCCGGATTTTATCTCATGGAGGACTATGATCCTCAGAAGACTCCGATTATCTTTATCCACGGGCTTTTCTCGACACCTCTCGCCTGGGCGCAAATTACGAACGAAGTGTGGGCCGATCCCGAACTGAGATCGCGCTACCAGATCTGGCACTATCTCTACCCGACCCGCGCCGCGGCGCTCTACTCCGCGCGGGTCATGCGCAATCAGCTCGACGAACTGCGCGCCTTCCTCGACCCGGATCAAAAGGACCCGGCGATGCGGCGTACCGTTGTGGTGGCCCACAGTATGGGTGGTCTGCTGGCGAAGACACTGGTCGTGGAGCCTAAGGACGCTTACTGGGATGTGGTATTCACCCGTCCCCTCTCCTCCCTAAATGTGACTCCAGAGGAGCATAAAACGCTGGAGGAAGCCTTTTACTGGAAGCCCCGCGGCCATGTGGACCGGGTAATTTACTGCTCAGTCCCCTTTCTCGGGAGCAACTGGGCCACCTCGTGGATCGGTCAGATCGGCGGCCTGCTGGTGGCGCCCGACAACGAATTCCAGGATTTCTACCGTGGAGTGGAAAGGAAGAATCCCGGGATGCTGACCGACGACTACCAGGGGCTGACCAAAAGCAAGGTCACCAGCGTCGGGACCTTGGCGCCCAAGCAGCGGTCGATGGACATTCTGGCGGCTCTCAAGCCGGTGCCCGGCACGGCCAGCCACGTGATCGCCGGCTCCCATGACCTTTTCGTGAAGGCGGACAGCTCGGCAATTCCCTATGCGGAGTCCTCCCTGACGGTGAACACCGGCCATGGATCCTTCCGCGACCCGAAGGCGATCGCCGAAATCATGCGGATTCTCCGCTTGCCGCCCGTGGCCAAAAACAGCGGCGCCCGGAAGACCGGCGTCTCCCGGAGCCGCTAAAGCTCACTTTTCCTTGGCCGGCTTTGGGTCGCCACGGTCCATGATCTTACCGCCGCGCTTTACCACGGCTTCCATCAGGGGGCCGTTCGGATCCAGCCAGGCGGCATCGTAGTTCTTCGCGTAGTTGAAGAGGTGTTTGTGGAAGTACTCGAAGTAGATCTCGCGCTCGGTGTTTTTCAGCCGATACCACACGGCCACGTTCAAGGAACGGGTCAGCTTCTGCATCATCTTCAGCGTCAGCGTCCTGCCGCTGCGGGCGCGCTGGACCTGCTTGTGGGTGAGCTGCTCCGTTGAGGCATCGACAAGGTCATGATTGCCAAGGCCCCAGGCCGTCATCAGTCCATCCAACGGCTGCGTGCCGTGCTCGCGTTCTTCATTCACGTGCCCGGTGTAGCACGCGAATGCAGAAGGAAAACCGCGAAGTGTGCGATCCTGTCACTCGAGGCCGGTCCGGAGCGGTCATTCGTGGCAGATCCACGGGGGCGAATCCGTCGTGAAAGGGACGTCATTCTGCTGGGGCGCGATCGCTTTCGA
>JAQGPE010000534.1 GCA_028293225.1 Akkermansiaceae bacterium
TTCACCCCCATCATCTGCTCCATGAAGGCGCGGTTGAGCTGGAAGCCCGGCAGCAGGGCCAGCACGCGATACCAACTCGCAAGGTTGTAGTAGGTCCGCCCCTGGATCAGCCCGAGCATCTGCGGAAAGACGTCCTCGGCGCGTTCGATCCGGTCCGCGGGCACCGACAGCAGGCGGCAGAACTCGCGGTAGACCGATTCGTAGATCCGCTTGGCAAAGGAGAAGGTCAGGGGGGTGGTCACGCCGCCGTAGCTTTCGGCGATGTTGCTGTTGTCCCAGACCCGCAGCGTGTCGTCCGGATCGGGCATCTGCGCCAGGGTGGTGATCGGCCGGGACTGGAGCAGCCAGAGCTTTCCCGCTTGGTCGATGGCCCACTCGATGTCCTGAGGGCTGCCGGAGGCGCGCTCGCAGTCACGGGCAAGTTGCGCCACCGCTTTCGCGTCCGCTTCGCTGAGCAGGTCGCCATCGGGTTTTTCGAGGATGCCGGGAGCCAGTCGCCAGGTCGCGCCGTCTTCCTCGCCGGAGACGAGCTTCTCGCCGGTGCCTGCGACGGCGGAGACCACGGCGGTGGCGCGGCTGCCGGAGACCGGGTCGGCGGAGAAGGCGACCCCGGCACAGCGCGGGGCGATCATGCGCTGGACCAGGACGGTGGGAGTTTCGGGCAGGGGCAAGTTCCGTTCGCGGCAGTAGGTGCGGACGGATTCTGCTCCGGCGGAAGCGCGGACCTTGTCGATGGATGTGGCGACGGCGGCGGCCGGCACTTCGAGCAGGGTCTCATACTGGCCGGCAAACGAGTGACCGGAGCCGTCTTCCTGAGTGGCCGATGATCTCACGGCGAACGGGCCGTCGCCGAGGGCGGTGATGGCCTTCTCCAGTTCGCCCTCCTGCCAGCGGGCATCCGGGGGGATGGCGAACCACGCCGGCACCTCGAAGCCTAACAGGCCGAGCCGGGAGAGAGCCGCGCCTTTGCCGCCGAGGCGCGTGTCCGGGGTTCCAGGGAAGAGGAAGCTCATGCGTCAGGAGTGATGATGGAGCCAGAGCGGCACGAGTCCGAGCAGAAGATAGAGGGTGAGGGTCCAAATGCCCGCCAGCATTTCGATCCTCTTTCCGGACAGGCTGCCTGAAATGTACCGCCGGCCCAAGGCGGCTGCGACAATCAGTACCACGCCCAAACCCGCGCAAACCGGAACGGCGAAGCCAACTGACAAGGCCGCCATGGCCGCACAGCCGAGCGTGGCGATGAGGACCGCGATCCAGGCAAGGCAGGCCTTTTTCTTTCCCCAGAGCGCGCTGTAGGTCTCGACACCTTCCTCCTCGTCGGCGGGCTGGCGGAGCTTGCGGCCGAACTCGATGACGATGCCGTTGAAGAAACTGGCGGCAAGGAACCACCCCAGGCCATGGGGAGCTTTCCCGGCGCGGGGCAGCCATTCGCAAGCGGTGGCGAAGAAATCGACCAGCGGCATAATGCCCATGTGGCTGACGAGGTAGACGAGTGGGCGGGCCTTCAACCAGTCGCGGCAGAAGAACTCCACGCTCATCAGGGCGAGGTAGGCCCAGGCGATGCCGAGGACGATCAGCAGCCGAGGGTCCAGCCAGGCGGCGAGGGCGACCTGGATGACGGCGGCGAGGAGGAAGACGATGCGGAGTTCCGGCAGGGTAACAAGACCGCGCGGGACGGCGCGATAGGGGCGCCAGCGAGCGTCCTCCTGAGCGTCCTTGAATTCATCGGCAATGCGGAGTTGCAGGAACATCAGCAGGCAGACTCCGAAGGCGACGAGGTAGGATTTCCAACCCGGTACCGGAGCCTCAGCCACAAGCGATGAAAACGAAACCGCGCAGGCGCTGAAAGCGGCGATCAGCGGCGCGTGGGCGGCCAGCGGAAAGCGCTCCTTCTGATAGATCCACCAGCGGTTGCTCATGCGGGGCCGGACGAAGAGTTGCGGCCGCGGGCGAGCTTGCGGTGGGCGCGGGAGAAATGCCCGGCGCTGAGGGCTGCGATGATGGACAGTTCACCAGCGAGCAGAAGACCGGCGCAGACCTCGGCGAGCGCGCGGGATTTGCCGCTGCCGGCGAGGCCCATCAGCTCGAGGCAGGCTTTCTGCGATGGCAGGCCGGTGCCGCCACCTACGGTTCCCACCATAATTCCAGGCAGGGTCACCGAAGCATACAGGCTGCCGTTTCCGGTGACCTCGAAGCGGGTCACGCCGGTCGCGGACTCCGCCACGCAGGCGGCATCCTGGCCGGTCGCCAGGTAGAGCGCGGCCAAGCCGTTGGCGAAGTGGCCGTGGATTCCCATGGTGCCGCTGAGCACCCCACCGATGGCCGACATGCGCCAGTAGTCCTCCATTTCCTTCGGCGTGGTGTGGAGCTGCTTGCGGACGAGGTCGGCGTCGAGGATGACTTCGGCGGTGACTTTTTTACCACGGGTGGTGGTGAAGGCGCGGGTGCTGGCCTTCTTGTCCCCGGAGAGGTTTGACTCGATGTAGTAGCGCTGCGGAGCGACCGGAGACCGGGCCATGATGTCATCGCAGACCGCCTGGGTGGAAATCGTCACCATGTTCTGCCCGGAGGCATCGCCGGTGGTGTATTCGAAATCGAGGTAGACGTGGTTGCCTTCGATGGTGGTGCCAAGATCGACCATGCAGCCGTGAGCCGTGGTGGTCGCGGCGATTTCCTGAAAGCGCTCGAACTCGCCGACGGCCCAAATCGTAAAAAGGCAGGCCTCGCGAGCCGTCTCGAACACAAACGCCGGCGCGCGGTTGAGGCTTTCATACAGCACCATGGATGAACACCCGCCCGCCAGCGTGATGACCTTGCAGCCGCGGTGATAGCTGGCGACGAGCGCGGCCTCGGTGGTGGCCAGCGGGATGGGAAAATCGCCGTGCGCGGAGATGCCATTGACCCGCAGTGGCCCGGCCAGGCCGATCGGCATACGCAGCACGCCGATGGCGTTTTCGATATTGCCCTGATAGACGGTGAGATCGTCCACCGGATGGTCGAGAAGGGTCGCGCGGAGATCGGGGTTCAGTCCGGCCTCTTCCCAGAGATCCGCGGCACGTTTCGCGGTGACCTTGGCGCTGCCAGCGGGGAGATGGGGGAGGGCCTCCAAGTCAGGGCCGAGACGGCTGGCGGCGGTGTCGGGGCTTTCGCCTGCCAGCATCCTTGCCACGTGTCGTTGAGCCAGCCCGCGTTTCCCCGTCATTGATGGGAGTTACTACACTGCGAACTCTCTTTTCGCAATGCATTCAAGGAATCCTGATACAACAAGGGGCCGGGGTCACCAAGACCACGGCCCCATTGCCGGCCGGAAAGGCCGGGCAGGTGAAATCAGGCGTAACTGCGGATCGCCAGGTGGACGGATTCGAACTCCAGGTGCTCCTTGTGAAGCTCCGGCGGCGCGTCGTTGCCCTTGTATTCCCAGGCGGAGACGTGGCAGAAGGTGTCGTCGTGGCGTTTGGCTTCACCCGCCTGGGTCTTGCCGGACTGCACTTCAGGGTCGGCCTCGGTGAACTGGTGCTCGACGCGGAAGTGGCCGCCGCAGGACTCCTCGCGGTCGCGGGCGTCGTAGCAGAGCATTTCACCGAACTCCAGGAAGTCGGCGACGCGGCCGGCCTTCTCGAGTTCCATGTTGGCGCCTGCACCGGAACCGGGGATGCGGACATTGTTCCAGAACTCCTCGCGGATTTCCGGGATCTTC
>JAQGPE010000577.1 GCA_028293225.1 Akkermansiaceae bacterium
AAACCCTGGCCTACCTCACCCAAGCGCTGCGCGCCAGCCGCGCCGACATCGAGACCCAGGGCCGCTTCATCGACCAGGTCGTCCACGACGAGATCGAGAAATCCGATGGCCACCACGAAACCCGCATCCTGGTAAAGTCCATCAGCCAGCCCCGCGTCATAGCTCAGCTCACCAGCCTCCTCGACTCCGGCGATGCCGGTAGCACCGCCGCAGAAGAGGATGAAGACGAGGAAACCCGCCTGACCCGCATCGAAATGGAGGCCATGTTCGCCGACCCCGGCCCAACCCTTCCCACCGACGAGGACCGCCTCTACGAGGATTCTCTGGACTGACCCTCTGTCTCAAGAACCCAAATCCATGCCTTGAATCCGTAAATCCGAAAATCAGTCCAATCGGTGAATGCCTGGCCCGAAGCCCGGAAAAGAGCTCCTTCAAACCGCAACCTCACCCTCCCGCCATTATTTCGGTGCCGGTGCCGGCGGCGGGTTCTTCTGGCGTCGCAGCGTCACCGACTGCAGGAAGCCGCCCTTCGACCCATCGCTCGACCGGAAGAAGCTCGCATCGCTCTGCAGCACGATGAAATGCACCTGCTCGTCCGGCTTCACCTGCAGCACATTGTTCTCCTGCATCTTCCACTTTCCATCCTTCGGGTAGGCCAGCTCATACACCAGCGACCCATCCGCCCCGGTCGGTGCGATCAGGCTCTCCTGGTTCTTCAGCGGCGTCATCTTGCCCTGGTTCATCCGCACCCCGATCGGGATGGCTGCATAGTTGTGAACCCGGATCTTGCCCCACGGAAACCGCGTCGGCTCATCGTCGATCACGTAGCAGCGGAAGCTGTTCTGCGGCCCGGGAGCGAGCAGGATGGTCATCTGGGTCGCGCCCGCGATCAGCGGCACGATCGCCGCCAGGGTCGGTTCCTTCTCCCGCCGCTTCGCCAGCTCATCGGAGATCTTCTCGTCACCCGCGCCGGTCGGAGCGGTCCCCTTCGGCGGGGCAACAGGAGCCGGTGCCGGCGGAGTGGGAGCCCCCTTCGGTGGCGCAGGCGGTGGCGGTGGCGCCGGGGCATTCCCCTTGTTCCAGTAGATGGAAAGCACCTGCGATCCGTTGTATTTCACCGGCTGGGAATAGCGGAACGCCAGCGCGGTCGCCGGCACATGCTGGGTGCCCTCGGCGATCTCGACTCCGCTGAGATCCTCGCCCCAGGCGACAAAATCGAGGGTCGCCTGGACCTTGGTCGAATCCTGGGCGGCGAGGGGTGACAAGAACAGCGGACCGAGAACGGCGGCAAAAAACAGGAGGCAGTTAGATTTCATCGGGTAGGAGCCAGTGGAACGAAACGATTTCAAAACGACGACCGAACTTCTGGTTGGTCGCACTCAACGCGGATGTTGCCGTAGTCGGGCCGTTGGTGGAATCCACAAATCCTGTCGTACGCTGAACAATCGCTTCGCACCATGCCCGCGCGGTGACCTTGCCCGTCGTCGCATCCAGGCATTCGCCATAGCCGCGGATCCGGAAAGTGTCCGAACGCGCCGCCAGCGAAGGCCCGATCACCTGCAGCACATCGGCCTGCGTCAGCCAGCCGGGGATTCCGGTCGAGCGGAAGCCCTGTTCATTGCGGTACTTGGCCTCGGTCAGCATCTCCGTGTCGGCCAGCGTGCCCGCCACCGATCCGGGGTTGAGATCCTTCGACATCGTGGCCCACACCATCGGCGTCGGGTTCGGCAGCACCGTCGTGGCAGTCCCATCCAGATCGGCCCGCGGTCCGCGACCGTTCGCCTGGAAGCGCACCCGGTCGGCGGTCGAGTTGATGGCGGAAAAGACATTCAGCTTCCCATCGGTCGAAATGTTCAGCCCCGCATTGTCGATCGCCGACTGCAGCGCTCCGGCGCGGCCGAGTTCCGGACTCGTGGTCAGCGGGATCAGCGTCCGGTTGATGAACTGCGACAGAGAAAGGAACGGCCCGCGCAGCCGCACCTGCCGGGTGATCTCCCTCGCCAGCAGGTCCAGCTGGTCATCGTTCAGGCTGCGGAATCCCGAAAAGGAATCCGCCTCCGCCCCGGTGGGTGGATTCACCCCGGCCGAGGGCTGCTCCAGGCTGCGCGGGAAAGCCGCGGCATCTCCGGCGCCGGTCTGGGCCGGGTGGTGCAGCTGGCGCGCGCCGGCCAGCAGCGCTTTCCAGGCATTCTTGTTCGTCGAGTTCACGTTGAAGGCCCCTTCAACCAGCAGATCGGCCGCGCACTGCGCCGGATCGGTCAGCTCCGTGGAATCCGCGTGAGACACCACCATCGACAGATTCGTCGGCACCGGCGGACCGGACTCAGGCAGCGTCGAGAAGAAGTAGCTGTCCCAAAGTGCCGTGTTGAGCAGATAGGAAAGATCGTAATACGTATGTTTTTTCGCCGTCGCCCCGTTCGGGTTGGCCGAACCCAGCAGGATATAGTCGTTGCGGACAAGCAGCGAGTTGCGCCGTTTCACGAAAGGCGTCGCATAGGAATTCCCCACCGCGTTTCCGGGCTGGTGACCCACCGAGACAAACAGATCGTCACCGGTCAGATCGGCGTGCTGCAACTGGGCCAGCGATACCAGTTCCCGCGGCGGCGAGAACAGCACCGTCGACGTCGGGCCAAAGGCCCATCGTCCCCACGGCAGCGGCGAAACGGCCAGGTTGCGCGTGAAGGCGGGGCCGGTCTGGCCACCCGGCGCGGTGAAGGGCAGCGATGCGAGGCTGTCGCTGCTTTCCATGAAGAAGGGCGGGGGATTGTAGCTGGCGATCGGCTTCAGGCAATTCCGCCCCTGGAGATTGTAGTCCATGAAAGTCCGCTGGGTGGAGCTCCGGGTTCCCATCAGGTTCCGCGCCGGCAGGACATCCTCATACTGACCGCCTGGCTGGCTGAGCTGGAAGCTGAAGCAGTGCAGGGGAAAGGGCTTGGTGATCCGCTGCGAGATCGCGGATCCCACCGGCCGCCGGACCGACGCATAGAAGCCGTTGTCCAGTTCGAAGCGCTCGATCTTGCGGATGAACTCCGTCTTGGCGCTGCCGGAAATCCTCAGCAGTGCGGTGGCCGCCGAAGTGGTCCAGCTCTCGCGGACGTCCAGCGAAATGTCGGTGGTATTCACGC
>JAQGPE010000584.1 GCA_028293225.1 Akkermansiaceae bacterium
GTCCTGATAGGTTCCATCGGGGAAAAGGGCGTCGAGGGTGAAGTGCGCTCCATTGAACGGATTCGAAACCGGGGCGGTGGAGGCGGACAGATCGCCGCTGATGGATAAATTGACCGAGGCCAGCGACAGGGGGGCGGTGGCGAGGAGAGCCACTGCCGCGAGAAATGCGGGTTTCATGGTAGTGTCCAGGAGGACGGATTCTAGGGTTCCGGAACGGAAACTAGGTAGCGCCCTGTGAGTTGCGTCAAAAGCGCAAAAAGCGGGTCATCTTTCCTTTATCCCTCCGACTGGTTGATCGCATAGCGGATCGCCAGTAGCCGGATCGTCACAATCGTCCCCGTGGTGGCGATCAGGGCGATCTGGTCCGGCACGCCGAGGCGCTGCATGCCGAGCAGGGCGAGACCGCCGGCGATGCAGGCGGTGGCGTAGATCTCCTTGCGCAGGATCAGCGGGACCTCGTTGCGCAGGACATCGCGCAGCACGCCGCCGAAGGTGGCGCTGACCACGCCGAGAGCGAGGCACGACCACCATGGCAGGCCGCGGGACTCGGCGATGCGCATGCCGGTCACGGTGAAGATGCCGAGGCCGAGGGCGTCGATGATCGAGACGATGCGGTGGATCTTGTGCCAGGCCATGGCACCGACGAGCGCCACGACCGTGCCGGCGGCAGCGAGGGTGAAGGGCAGCGGATCGGTCAGGATCGCGGGCGGCAGATCGGCGATCAGCACACTGCGCAGCAGGCCGCCGCCGGTGCCGGTGACCAGCGCAACCACGAACATGCCGAACCAGTCCATGTCCTTCTCCCGCGCGGCGACCGCACCGGAGATGCAGAAGACGAGAACGCCGACGTTTTCCCAGAGGTGGAGCACGCCGCAGTGTTAGCCGGAAAGACGGCGGGAGGACGATGGGAAAATTCGCCCGGGAAGAGCTACGGCTCAGGGCGTACTTCCTCCGGGGCCAGGTAGCCGGCGGCCAGCTGCCGGTAGGCGGCCACCTCCCGCTCGCGCCAGGCGGCGTCCCTGCGCAGCTCTTCGGCGAGGATCGCGGCGACGACCGGCGCCGCCTCCATGCTGGCGCGGGCGTCGAGCAGCAGACTGCGACTGCGGCGGGAGAGGACGTCCTCCACATGCAGGGCCATTTCCTCGCGGGCGTGCCAGCGGACCTCGGCACGGGTCAGCGGCAGCAGCGGGTGAACCTTTTCCGGCTCTTTCAAATCCTCGATCAATGAGGCGTCGGAGCCATAGACCCGCAGCGGGCCGTCGGGGGCTCTTTCCCGCGAGGCGGCGTGGACCTGAAGCGTATCGGTGATGCAGCGCATGGCATCGAGGCCGGCCACCATTTCGGCATGATCCACCACATCCTCCGCCATCTTGCGATAGGTGGTCCATTTGCCGCCGGTGATGCTGACGAGACCGGCCGCGCTGATCCGGGTGGTGTGTTCGTGGGCCATTTCCACCGCCTTGCCCTCCTGGTCCGGACCGATCACCGGACGCAGGCCGGCGAAGACGCTGAGGATGTCGGCGCGGGAGGGATCGCGGGTCAGATAGCAGGCCGCATGCTTCATGATGAAGTCGATTTCCTCCGGCAGTGGCACCGGCTCCAGGGAAGCTTCCGGGCGCGGGGTGTCGGTGGTGCCGAGGATCACGCGGTCGTGCCAGGGCACCGCGAAAAGGACGCGGCCGTCCTTCATCTTCGGCACCATGATGGCGGCGTCGCCGGGCAGGAACTCCCGTGGCAGCACGACGTGGACGCCCTGGCTGAAGCCGATCATCGGCTTTGACTCCGGCTCGTCCATCGCGCGGACCTGATCGACGAACACGCCGGTCGCATTGATGACGCAGCGGGCGCGGATGGTGAAGGATTCCCCGCTTTCCAGGTCCTCCGCCTCGACGCCGCGAATGATGCCGCGCTCCTTGATGAGGCCCCGGCAGCGGACGCGGTTGGCCAGCCTGGCGCCCAGGCCGGCAGCGGTCATCGCGAGGTGGATCGCCAGCCGCGCGTCGTCGAACTGGCCGTCGTGATAGATCACGCCGCCGACCAGGCCGTCCGGCTCGATGGTCGGGATCGCCCTGATGGTTTCCTCTTTTGAAAGGCGTTCGCTGGGGCCGAGGCCGAGCTTGCCCGCCAACTGGTCGTACATCTTCATGCCCAGCCCGTAGTAGGGGCCCTCCCACCACTTGTAGTTCGGGATCACGAAGGCCAGGTCATGCACCAGGTGCGGGGCATTCCGCGCCAAGCGGCCCCTTTCGCGCAGGGCCTCCATGACCAGCGCGATATTCCCCTGCTTCAGGTAGCGCAGGCCGCCGTGGATCAGCTTGGTGGAGCGGGAGGAGGTTCCGTGGGCGAAGTCGCCCCGCTCGATCAGCGCCACGCTGTGACCGCGGGCGGCGGCATCGACGGCCGCGCCGAGACCGGTCGCGCCGCCGCCGATGATGCAGATGTCATAGGTCTCGGAGGAATCATGGAGGGCGTGCAGGTGTTCCAGTCGATTCATGGCGTGCGGAGCGAAAGCGGGACGGTGAGCCGCGCAACCTAACACGCCTCCGGAAAAGAGAAAGCGATGGATCGGAACAGCCTCGCCATCCTTGCTTGCATCAAAACGTTTCCGAGGCCTCTTTAGGACTCTATGCCAGTCCTTTCCCGCGTTTTCAAGATGACCTTCCGCTACCCGTGGCGGGCGGGGATCTCCCTGGCAATGGCGGTGGCCTGCACGGCGCTGGTGCTGGTGCTGCCCTCCGTAACGCAGGTGCTGGTGGATGAGGTCATCGACAAACACCGCGGCGACCTGCTGGTGCCCACGGTCCTGACCGCCATCGGCGCCATTTTTGTCCGGCAGGTCCTTTTCACCTTCCGCACCTATGGGAACAACGCGCTGGAGCAGAAGCTGGTGCATGACCTGCGGCTGGAAGTTTACAACAAGCTGCAGCGGCTGCCGATCAAGTGGTTCGACTCCAACTCGTCCGGCGAAATCATGTCCCGCGTGGCCAGCGACGTGCCGGCCACCGACCGCGTGATCGTGGAGACCATCGACCAGACCATTCCCGCGATCCTGCAGTTCTTCATCATCGCCGGCTACATGTGCTACCACAGCTGGCAGCTGACTCTCGTCACGCTGGCGCCGCTGCCGTTCATCGGCTGCATCACTTATTTTTACAGCCGCTTTGCCGAGCCGCGCTGGCGGGAGTCGTCCGAAGCCTCCGCGGCGCTGAATTCCCTGCTGCACGACAACCTTTCCGGCATCCGCCAAATCAAGGCCTACACCGTGGAGCCTGAGGCGCTCGACCGCTTCGGCGACGCCAGCCTGAACGTCGGCAGGAAGCACATGCGGGTCATGAAAGGCCAGGCGATGGTCTGGCCGGGCGTGTCGCTGCTCGCCGAGTCCGGCATCATCATCATGATGGGCTTTGGCGCGTATTGGGTACTCAACGCCGGCATGCCGAAGGGTATCCCGATGGCCTTCCTGGTGTCGTGGGGTTTCCTCTTTGACCCGATCTCCCGCATCAACACCCTCACCCAGCTCTATTTGGGCGGCAAGGTTTCCGCGAAGCGCGTCTTCGAGGTGCTGGACATGCTGGACGAAACGAATCTCACCGAAGGCGACCGGCCCGATGTCTTCAAAGGCAAGGTCGAGTTCGACAATGCCGGCTTCTCCTACGCGCCGGACGCCCCTGCCGTGCGGGGCCTGTCGCTGGTGGCCGAGCCGGGCATGACCGTGGCGCTGGTCGGTCCGACCGGCGCCGGCAAATCCACGGTGCTGAATCTGCTGACCCGCTTCTACGAAACCGACCAGGGCATCATCCTGCTGGACGGCCACCCCATTGAGACCCTGTCGAAGGAGTGGCTGCGCGACAATACCGGCTACGTCACCCAGGAGAGCTTCCTCTTCAATACCTCCCTGCGCGACAATCTGCTGCTGGCGAAGAAAGATGCCACGGATGACGAGATCTGGGCCGCACTGGAAGCGGCGAACGCGGCGGGCTTTGTCAGGGAAATGCCGCAGGGCCTGGACAGTCTGGCCGGCGAGCGCGGCGTGCGTTTTTCCGGGGGTGAAAAGCAGCGGCTTTCGATCGCGCGGGCGCTGCTGAAAAATCCGCCGCTGCTGTTGCTCGATGAGGCGACGTCGGCGCTGGACAATGAGACCGAGAGATTGGTACAGGCCGCGCTCGAAACGTTGCGGTCGGACCGGACGAGCTTCGTGATTGCGCACCGGCTTTCCACCGTGCGAAAAGCGGATCTGATTTGTGTGCTCGACGACGGCAAACTGGTCGAAAGCGGAAAACATGACGATCTCCTTGCCCGCGGCGGTCTCTACGCCAAACTCTGTGCCGCTTCGCTCCGCGAATAAGCTGATCACCCCCGAACACACCGATCCTTGAATTCCCAAGCCCGAATGGAAACCGTCCTGCAACTGCCCGATAGCGAAGAGCCCTGCACCATCCGCGAAGTCGTTGAAGCGCTTCGCAAGGAGAAGCTCTTCCCCCGTCACGAATCGAAAAACTGGGGTGACTGGATTCACCTCGAAGGGTGCACCACGGTGATCGCCATCGAGTCGATGCGTGGGCTGACCAGTGCGGCCACGGTGGAGCACGGCGACAACGAGCGCGAAGATCCCACGCTGGCGATCATGAAGGCTTTCGGCAAACTCGGCTGGATCGGCATCGGCGAAGACGGCGAGTATCCGCTGGTCTGAGCGCAGAAGATGACGGAACTCCCACGCGGCGCTGCATTTCCGGGGTGAAAAACCTCGTGCATTGGCTCGCTCAGCGCTTACTCATACGGCCACGGTGAGCATCGCGGACAAGCAAAAGGACATCCTCGAAGAACTCGGCCTGTTCCAGGATTGGCAGGAGCGTTACGAGTACGTGATCGGGCTGGGGCGCAAGCTGCCGCCGATGGCGCAGGACCTGAAGAGCGGCGACAAGCTGATCAAGGGCTGCCAGTCCCAGGTCTGGCTGGACGCGGCGCTGCAGGAGGATGGCAAAGTGCACTTCCTGGCCGACTCCGATTCGGTCATAACCAAGGGCATGATCGCCCTGTTCGTCCGCGTGCTGGACGGTGAAACGCCGGACGCGATTCTGACCGCGGATCTCTCCTTCATCGAGCAAACCGGCCTGAAGGAACACCTCGCGCCGACGCGGGCCAACGCCCTCAATCTGATGGCCACGCAGATGAAGCAGCGCGCCCTCGAATTTGCCACGCCCTCCTGACCATGATGATGCTCGCCTCTCTCCTCGATTTCCACTGGTATGCCGACCCTTCCTCCTGGGTCGCGCTGTTCACCCTCTCGCTGCTGGAAATCGTTCTGGGGATCGACAACATCGTCTTCATCTCGATCATCGTCGATCGCCTGCCGCCGGAACGCCAGAAAGCCGGCCGCCTGATGGGGCTGGGGCTCGCGATGGGCGCGCGGATGATTTTGCTGCTGTCCATCACCTGGCTGATGGGCCTGACCGAAGCGGTCTTCACTCTGCCGGTCCACCCCCACCTGTGGGAGATGATGCCGGATGCGGCGGCACATGGCGGCCTGGTCGGCATCTCGTGGAAGGACATCATTCTATTGGCCGGCGGCGGCTTCCTGATCTGGAAGTCCACCGGTGAGATCCATGAGAAAATGGAGGGTCACCACGAAGACGCTTCCAAGCCGAAGAAGATCATCAGCTTTGGCGCCACGCTCGTGCAGATCATGCTGATCGACATCATTTTCTCCCTGGATTCGGTGATCACCGCAGTGGGGATGGTGAATGATCCGACGAAGGTCTCGCTGATGATGGTGGCGGTGGTGATTTCCATCGGCGTCATGATGGCCGCCTCGGGAGCGATCGCGAAGTTCATCTCGAAGCATCCTTCGATCAAGGTGCTGGCGCTGTCGTTCCTGATCCTGATCGGCACCGCACTGGTCGCGGAAGGCATGCACTTCCACATTCCGAAGGGCTACGTCTACTTCTCGATGGCGTTCTCGCTGATCGTGGAACTGATCAATCTGAAGGTGCGCGCGAAGTCGATCCGGTCGGCGCCTTGAGGTGACCTCTCAGCGAGGGAAAAGCAGATCAACCGCGAATTGACGCGAATGAACGCGAATCGGCGGAGGGATTGAAGGGGCTTCTTTGAAAAGAGGCGGCCGCAGGCGGTTGATTTGAACTCTCAAATTCCAACAGCCGCAAAGTCATCGCCGGGCAGATTTCTCTCCAGGATTATTCGCGTTCATTCGCGTCAATTCGCCGTTGGAATCCCCTCTCCCACTTGGCATCCAAGCGGCTCCCTCACAGCCCGAAGCGCGCCTTCACGGCTTCGCGCTTGAGACGCAGTTCGCGCCATTCGTTCACCAGGCGGCTGGCTTCGATGACGCCGCAGCCGGCGGGCAGGAGCAACTCGCGATCCTGCCACCACAGGCCGCGGATCATGACCAGGGCGTGGAACTCGCCGTCGAGAAAGGCGCC
>JAQGPE010000598.1 GCA_028293225.1 Akkermansiaceae bacterium
GTTCCGGCTCGCCATGGACCGCCTGGTCCAGCTGCTGCCGGTGCTGGAACCCGCGCAGGCCCAGAAGCTGATCCGCGAGCAGCTCTTCAATCAAACCGCGACCCTCTCGGATCTCATCGGCATCATCGGCGAACTCGGCCAGACCGCCGCCAAGGGCAATGACCTGCAGGCCCGCGTCGCGAGTCTTGGCACCCAGCACCTGATCCTGGAGGCTCTGGTCGCGAAGGAAGGTCCGCTGCCGTCGAATATCGCCGTACTGGTGATGAACTGGCTTACCGAGGCCGAGGGCTGCTACCGCGCGGGCGGTGCCGCGGCCACGGAAATGTCCCAGGCCGACCGCATGGTCATGCGCCGCTACGGGATGTATGGGATGAACGGACAGGCCGCGGCGCCGACGCTTTCCACGGAGCAGATCCTCGCCAGCGCGCCGCCGGCGGAGTTGATTGCGCGGCTCAACCCGGGCCTTGGCCAGCGGGTCGAACTCACCCTGGTGAAGGTGAACATCCTCAAGCCCGACCAGGCCGACCTCAAACTGCTGAAGGACTATGCGAAGAAGCACCCGGGCCTCGAACGCGAGGTCTGCCAGGACGTCCTGTCCGGCTGGGTCTCCAAGCGCACCAAGCCCGCGGAGAGCGATCAGGTCAAACAGATGCGCGCCTATGGCATGTGGGTGCCGCCGCAACTCCTGCAGCAGGGCGCGGGCATCCCGCTGACCCGCCTGCGCCAGAACCAGAACATCCAGCAGTTCAAGGATCTCCTGACGCAGCTGCGTGAAATCTCGCCGGAGCCGCTCGACCCGACACTCATCGTCCAGGCCTTCATGACCCTCCACAGCGGCGCGGAGGTCTATCGCATGGAGGACATCGAAGCGATCTTCGGCCCGCCGGAAAAAATGGTTCACAAGGAGCTCCTCGATCTGCTCGGCGGGATGCGCGGACGCCTCAACCAGGAGTGGCGGGATGTGAAGACCCAGCAGCAGGCGGGCACCAACCGCACGGAAGCGGAGGCCAAGGACGAGGTCTCCCGTGGCTACCGCACTGCCCTGGAACTCGCGAAACGCGGCATCCGCGCTGAGGACGGCGACTGGGCCGGCTTCATCACTCGCGGCCAGTTGTTCTACGATGCCTCCCAGTACGAACTGGAGCGCCAGGTGAAGCTCACCGACTACGTCAGCCTGCGGGATGAGGCCTTTGCCAGCTTCAGCAAGGCGGCGGAAACGTATGCCGCCAAGATCCCGGATCTGCCGCGCGGCCAGTGGACCATCGAGCCCTATCAGGCGTGGTTCTACGTCATGCTCGGCGCCAGCGATCTCGGCCAGCTGACCAGCAACACGGCCCGCACCGATCCGGGCCTGAAGTCGATCGGCGATGCCATGCGCGCCCTGCCGAACGGCGCGGGCGAGAAGCACCTGGAGATGTTCGCCAAGGCGCTCGGCGAGGTCTTCCCGCGTGTTCCGGCCAATGTGCGCCAGCTTTTCCTGGGCTCCGGTCTCGCGATCGTCGGCGCCGACAATCCGGCCGCTGCCGCCGCGACCAAGTCCCTCGACTACTACAAGGAACTGCTCAACGAAATCCAGCTGCGGGTGACTGTCGACGGACCGGGACGGGTTGGCCATGGCGAGCCTTTCGGCGCATTCATCGGCCTGGAGACCAGCCGCCAGTTGCTGCGCGAAAGCGGCGGCTTCAGCAAGTATCTCCAGAACCAGTCCGGCCAGCAGCGCATGATGATGATGGGCGGCCCCGGCGACGGCGGTGGGAAAAACCTCCGCGACGATTTCACCAAGAACATCCACGCCGCCCTCGATGAAGTGTTCGAGGTGGTCTCGATCACCTTCCACGACGCGGCGGTCAAAACCATCGACCTGCCCCGCGAAGGCTGGGTCGAGACGCCGGTCGCCTACGTCGTCCTGCGCGCCAAGAACGCCGCCGTCGATCGCATCCCGTCGATCCAGATGGACATGGATTTCATGGATCAGCCCGGCCAGGTCGTGCTGCCGGTGATGTCGCAGGTCGAGCCGCTGGATGCCAAGGACACCGATGTCGACAACCGCCCCTGCGCCGATCTCGCGCTCAGCCTGACCATGGATGAGCGGGAGTGGAAGGACGGCAAGGTCGTGGTGGAAATCCAGGCCCGCGGCCAGGGCGTGATCCCGAAGCTGGAGAAGCTCTTTGACACCGCCCGTGAGGGCTTCGATCTGGAAACCGTCGATGGCAACCTGTCGGTGACTCAGTTCGTCAGCGATGGCAAACAGCGGCTGCCCCAGGCCGACCGCAACTGGCAGCTCACCTACCGCCGCAAGCCCGACCTGCGCGGCGACGTGATGTTCGCTTTCCCGGCCCTGAAGTCCGGCGTCAGCCCCGCCTCGGTCGAATACAAGCATTACCAGGACGCCGACCTCGTCGCGGTGGATGCGGCGCAGGCCGCCGCCGGGGTGAAGCTCGGTGGCCAGACCGGCGGCTGGCTGCGCAATTCCCTTGTTTTCATCCTGATCGCCGCGGCCATTTCGGCCGCGGTCGTGTTCCTGCGCCGCAAGGCCAAGGGCGTCACCGATGTGGCGGACGGTTTTGCCGCCCCAGCCAATCCGACTCCGTTCTCGACCGTGGCCTATCTCCGCCGCATCCGGGCAACCCACGAGCCGTCTCTGTCGGCCAGCGAAAAGGAAGCGCTCAACCAGCAGATCACCGAGATCGAGGCCGGTCATTTCAGCTCCGCACAGGCCTCACCGGCCATGGATCTGTCGGCGATCATCAGCAAGTGGGGCCAGGTGGCATCCCGTCTCGCGGCACGCGCCTGAGCGCGGGAAATCCTCATTCCGGCGCCGTCCCCGATTTCGCGGGCGGCGCCGGAAAACAGGTTTTATTACTGGATTTGTCGTAGTTTTTGCTCTGATTCCGGTTGCCGGGTGAAAATGACCGATGCGGCCGCCTCACGACCTTTCCTGTTGGCAATGAGCGATGTCCATCAATGCCGGAAAAGACGAGTAAGTTGCCCGTATTTCGCAGCTTTAAGTTGGATCTTGTAATGTGGATAAGAAGGTGGGGATTTGGAAGGGATGACTGAAGTTGCGGTTCACGAAATTCCCGACACGACGCTCCACGGCTCGGAAGGGATCCGCCGGCTTGCCGCTGAAATTGCCGCCGCGCTCGATGGTTCCAGTTCGCTGGGCGAGGCCGCGGAGCCGATCAAGGCGGCCCTGGGCAGGGCGCTGGCCCTGCCAAATCTGCTGGCGGGAGAGGCTCTCGAAAGCCCGTTCGGGAACTACCATCAGGAACTGCTCCACATTGACAAGCAGCGCAAATTTTCCATCGCCGCGCTGGTCTGGCTGCCCGGGCATCTGACGCCGATCCACGATCACCAGTGCTGGTGCTGCTTCGGCGTCTGGCGCGGTCGCGAACTGGAGACGGCCTACCGCCGCGATGACCTCGGCGTGCTCGTCGCCGCCGGCAGGACGGTCCGCTATCCCGGCGACGTCGAGTTCATGGAGCCGCCCGGTGACATTCACCGGGTGCTCAACGACGACATGGTGCCGACCGTCTCGATCCACATTTACGGCGTCGATCTTTCCCGAGCCGGGACCAGCATCCGGCGCTGTTATTCCGTCCCCGGCCACCCTGCGGGGAACGACGAAACGCTCGGCCGCACCATCGCGGTCATCGGTGGAGGTTTTTCAGGTACGATGACTGCCGTAAATCTGCTCCGCCGCGGTGACTCGAATCTGCGCGTGGTGATGTTCGAGGCCGCCTCGGAGCCCGGCCAGGGAGCCGCCTATGGCACCAAGTGTCTTTCCCATCTACTGAACGTGCCGGCCGGCGGGATGTCTGCTTTTCCCGACCAGCCGCTGCATTTCGTCGACTGGTGCCGCCGCAGTGAACGCGCCATCCAGCCCGGCGACTTCGTTCCGCGCGCTTGGTATGGAGAATACCTTGGCAGCTTGTTGAAAGAAGAGACCGAGCGTTCGGGCGGCCGCCTGGTGGTTCGCAAGGAGCGGGTCGAGTCGCTGGAGGATTATTCTGGCGCGGGCCTCATGGTCCAGACCAGCGATGGCGACTCGCTCGCGGCCGACGCGGTGGTGCTGGCGGTGGGCAGCTCTCCGGAGCGGGCCTCGCGGCTATCCGGAAAGGCCGCCGGGGAGTGGCCGGAAATGATCGATCCCTGGTGCGCGAATGCTCTCGCCGAAATCGGCAACGACCAGTCGGTGCTGGTGATCGGCACCGGCCTAACCTTCACGGATCTGGCTGCGGAACTGGAGGCACGCGGTCATCACGGCCCGGTCACCGCCATCTCGCGTCGCGGTCTTCTACCGGCCTGCCATCGGCCCGCGGACATCACCGGCCGGTTCGATGCCGAGGGCTTTCAATCCGGCATCGTCCGCCAGCCGATGCGGGTGGCCTCACTCTGCCGCCACGTCCGCCAAGTGGTGCGGGAAGGCGCTGCGGCAGGCACCGACTGGCAGGAAGTGGTCCAAGCACTGCGGCCGCTGACGCCCGCGCTCTGGGCAGCGCTGGACGCTCCGGAGCGGCGGCGCTTCTCACGGCATCTCCGGCCCTTCTGGGAAACGCTGCGGCATCGGGTCGCTCCGGCCACTCTGGGCGCGGTCTCGCGGCTGCGGGAGTCGGGTTGCCT
>JAQGPE010000121.1 GCA_028293225.1 Akkermansiaceae bacterium
CCTCCGCCAGATCGCGAAAGGTCAACACGCCATTCACGCCGATCACCGCCGGGCGATCCGCAAAGCGGGTGAGCGTTTCCTTCCACAGCGAGTCCAACATCGGCAGACTTTGCCTACGCGCCGGACCGGCCTTCGCCCAGCCGGAAGTCGCGCTTCGATGGCTCAATGGCGATGGACCGTGGGTCGCGGCGGCGGGATTTTTTCAGCTGCTGGAGCGGGCGCTTCACTCAGGTCGTCAGGATCATCTGCACGAGGTCCTGACATGGAAGCGAATCCCCCCGCGACCAGCAGTCCTCCCAGGCAGGCCAGAGCGATCGAGAACGCCTTGCTCGTGCGATTGTGCCGGACCGTGTTGATCGGATGAACCACATGATTTTTCCCCATCCACACACGATCGCCGCAATAGGCTCCGAGGCCGGCGCCAAGAAAAGCCGCGCCTGCGATCATGGTTCCCATGCCATGGGAGCCGGAGGTGACCAAGATCGATTTGCAGGTTCTCATGATGATCACCGCCCCCACGACTCCTCCGGCGACAAAGCCGAATACCGCATGGATCATCACCCCCATCCAATCCGCTTCCGGAGTTTTGCCGACCGCTGCTTTCGCCACCCGGCGACCCTGGAAATATCTCCTTCACTGGCGAGAGGAAACACCGGTCCGTGTCCAGGAATCGTCGGCGGGCATCTTTCCCTTTTACGGAGCCCAAGGGTGAAGCCAAAGGACGTTTCCAATCACTGCGATGATCCCTGTCACGATCAAGATCGCTGCGAATCTCCGGCTGGCCACGCTCTGCGACGGCAGGTCGACTTTTCCCAGCAGCCAAAGGCAATGGCCCGCATAGAGAAAGGGTCCAAACAAGACTCCCGCTCCCGCACCGATGAGAGCGAATCCTGCAAGGAAGGGGAGGGATGCGTAGGAAAGGGAGCGGCTGATGAGGGAACTCCAGTTCGCTCCAACGATGCCACCGAGAATAAATCCGATCAACGAATGAAGAATGGCGGACAGCCAGTCGGGTTGTGCGGTTTCCCGTCTCACGCGGAGGATGTTGCGATTTTTTCGCCGAAGATTCATGGGGAATTCTTCTCCGGTTTCCAACCCCTCATGATCCATTCAGATAAAGCGAGACCGCCGCCAGCGCGCCACCGCCCGCGATCAGCAGGATCGATAGCGCGATGCTCACCGGGCTGTGCCGCGGCGCCTCGCCCCGGACGCTGTTGGAGCCAAGCCCGAACCAGAACCGGTCGCCCCAGTAGCCGGTGATGCCCGCGCCGGTCAGGCTGCATCCCAGGCCGAAAAACCAGCCCTTCGATCCGGGCAGGATGAAGCTGCTACGGGCGATCGCATAGAGAGCCATCAAGGCGCCCAGACCGAATCCGAACGCGGCCTGCACGAGAAACGCGAGCCAATCCGCGGCGGGCTTATCTTCCTCATTCACGCCCTGAGCATGGAATCCGCGGGCCCGGCCGGCCATGGGAAATGCCACGCCGTTTTCCACTGAGGGGGAAGGGTTGTTTGACAAGGCGCCAAAGCGTTGCGTAGCTGCTTGAGCCACACCGGCCGCCCGAACCTCCAGCCTTTCCCCTGTGGCTTTCCACGCCGATTCCGCCCGCATCCCCACTCTCCGACCGGTCGTTGTGACGGGGGCGGGCATCCTCACGTCGATGGGGACCGGGATGCTGGAAAACGCCGCGGGCTTCCGGGCCGGTCGCACCGCCTTCCGGCCGGTCGATCTCTTCGATGTCTCGCGCCAGCGCGTCGGCACCGCCGGCCAGGCCGGCCTGCCCGCCGCGGCTCCTGTTGGAGTGGACCAGCGTGCCTGGCAGCGCATGGATCGCGGCACGCGGATGGCCTTCATCGCCGCGCAGGAAGCCCTCGCCGCCGCCGGTCTATCGGCCGGTGAAAGGATGCCGCTCACCATCGGCACCTCCGCCGCCGCCATGGCGCTGGGCGAGTCCTACTTCATGCACGCGGTGGACGGCTTGTCGCGCCGCGGCCAGTTCCGCCGCGTCGAAACCTATCAGCCGCAGTACCAGATGACCGCGATGATGCGCGCCCTGGGCATCCAAGGGCCGCTGCGGATCATCTCGAATGCCTGCGCCTCCGGGGCCAACGCGATCGGCCACGCCTATCAGATGGTTTCCGAAGGCAAGGCCGAACGGGTCCTCGCCGGCGGCTACGATGCTCTCAGCCAGCTGGTCTTCGCTGGCTTCGACACCCTGCAGGCCCTTTCCCCATCCGGCATCCCGCGCCCCTTCGACGCCGCCCGCGACGGCCTCGCTCTGGGTGAAGGCGCGGGCTTCGTGGTGGTGGAGTCGCTCGAGTCCGCCCGCGCCCGTGGCGTGCCGCCGCTCGCGCAGATCCTTTCCTACGCCGCCGCTACCGACACCCATCACCTGACCCAGCCGCACCCGGACGGCGATGCCGCCCTGCGCACCATGACCGCCGCGACTCACCGCGCCGGACTGCAGCCGCAGGAAATCGGCTACATCAATTCCCACGGCACCGGCACCCCGCTCAACGATGTGGCTGAGGGCCGTGCGATCCAGCGCTGGGCCGGCGCGGCCACTCCGGAGATCCGCGTGTCCTCCACCAAGTCGTCCATCGGCCACCTGCTCGGCGGCGCGGGTGCGGTCGAGTCGGTCATCTGCCTGCTCGCCCTGGAGGGCCAGTGGCTGCCCGCCAGCCTGAATGTCCGCGAGGCCGATCCGGTCGTGACCTTCGACCTCATCCGCGCCCCTCGCGAAGCCCGCGTCGAGACCGCGCTGACGAACTCCTTCGGCTTCGGCGGCGCCAATGCCACCCTCATTTTCCGCCGGGAGGTGAAGCCATGACCGCGCCGCGCCTCACACTGACCGGCACCGGCGCGGTGACCTCCGCGGGCTGGGGCATCGAGGCGCTCATGTCGGCTCTGGCTTCCGGCACGCCGCTCGCTCCCGGCGAACTGGTTCGCGAGCGCCCGGGCCGCCCGCCCGTGATCAGCCGCGTGCTGCGGGTGCCCGCTCCGGAAGCTTCCACCTCCCTGCCGAAAAACCCGCGCCTGCGCCGGGTCAGCCCGATTTCGAAATACGCCGCCGCCGCCGCCGTCGAGGCGGTCGGCCCGCAACGGATGGCGCTGGCGAACGAGGGCGCGCTGCGCATCGGCGTGGTCTGCGCCCTGATGAATGGCTGCGTGAATTACTCGAACCGCTTCTTCGGCGAGGTGCGGCACGACCCGTCGGTGGCCAGCCCGATCCTGTTTCCGGAGACGGTCTTCAACGCCCCTTCCAGCCACCTGTCCGCGATTCTCGCCTCGCACGCGCCGAACGATACGATCGTCGGCGACGGCGCGGAGTTTTTCACCGCGCTGGAGATCGCCACCGAGTGGCTGCTGCGCGGCGACTGCGACGGCTGCGTGGTGGTCGCGCTGGAGGAAATGGACTGGCTCAGTGCCGAAGCGCTGGCCATGTACTCGCGCGGCTACGTGGCCTCGGAGGGCGCCGCCGCGATCTATCTGGAGCTGGACGGACAGGGGCCGCGGTTGCTGGCGGTGCCGGACCCGGTGCTGCTGGGGCAGGGCGTGGACCGGGCGGCGGCGCTGAGGCTCCTGGTGAATGCCAGTGGCAGCTACGACGAAGGTCGTACTTTGCTTTCCGACAGCCGTTCCGGCGTGGCTCGCTACGATCGCGCGGAAAGTGAGGTGTTCGCGAACTGGCGCGGGCCCCGGATGTCGATCCGCCGCATCCTGGGTGAATCGCTCGGAGCGTCCTCCGGGATTCAGTGTGTGGCGGCCGTGGAAGCATTGCGCCGCGGCCAGGCGGATCAGGCGCTGGTGGTGGCGATGGGCGGAAATGAACAGGTGGCCGGCTGCCTGCTCGCCCGGGATTGAACGGAGGCTTACTTGACGACGACCAGCGGCTTGCGGGTCACGAAGACGTCGCTCGACCAGGTGCTGATCTTCACGAAGACCCGGGCGTATTTCTCAGCCACGACTCCGAACTGATGGGTCCGTTTGTTGGTATCGCTCAGGGCGTCCATGGCGGAGCCCAGCAGTCGCAGCCGGTTTTCCAGGGTGGCCATGCCGTCCTCCACCGTGGTCATCTTCACGAAGGCATCGTGAACCGAGGGATCGGACAGGGCGGGTGAAACGGCAGGCAGCTGGGCGTTGAAGGCTGGGTTCGCAACGCTGGCCGCGCTCAGCGGCTGGCGGGCGATGAAGGGCGCGCGCGGCGCCGCGGCGGCGTCCCGGGCAAAGGCGGTGGCCGCCATGAGTCCGCTGAGGATGAGGATGTGTTTCATGGGGTGTTTCTGTGGGGGTGTTGGAGTCGGTTAGACACTCGGAGAGCGAAAGCGGGGGATCTTATTTATGACCTTTTTTCGGAGCGGCGGGGATCAGGCTTTTCAGCATCTCCTCCATCTGGGCGGCTTCCTCGGCCCGGTTCTTGGTCAGCGCGGCCATTTGCGCCGGTGTGAGCACCTGGCTCAGGACGTCGTCATCACCACTGGCGGCGTCGTCGCTCTTTTCGAGCATGTCGCGGAGGTTGAGGGTGTCGTCCGAGGCCTTCGGCTTTGAATCCTCTGACAGGCGCTTCTGGGCGATGGCGTCAAACAACTGGTCCTTCTGCTCCGTGCTCAGCTCCACGTGATTGCCAACGTCGTCGATGGTTTGTTGCGCGGAGGCCCTTGCTGCTTCGGTGCGCTGCTCCTCCTTGGCCTGGACCTGCTGGGTCTTCTGCTCCGGGGTCAGGATCGAGTCGAGCAGGGCATCGACATCCAGGTCCTTTTCCTCCTTGGCCGCGAGTCTCTCGATCATCGCCTTGTCTTCGGCGTTCAGTTCCTTCTCGCCGCTCATGCTACGCTCCAGCAGGCCGCTGTCCTTGACCTCCTTGAGCATTTCGCCGGTCACCTGGTTCCTGCGGTCGAAGAAATCGCGCAGGCTCTTCTGCTGCTCCTCGGTCAGGTTGAGCCGCGCGGTGAGACGGTTGAACTCGCGGAGGGAATTCTTCTTCGCCTCGCTCTCCAGGATCGTGGTGAGGCTGTCGCTTTTCAGCAAGCTGGAGAAGGCGTCCATGATGCCGGGTTCCTTTTCCTTTTCCTTGGCCTCGGTCGGGGCTGGACGATCCGGGCGCTCCGGCCGGCTCGCCTGCGGGGTTTCATTGAGCGACACCGCCATGGCGCCGGGCTCGTCATGCGCGCCGCTGGAGCCGGGGTGGGTTTTGAGTTGGGCGATCTCGTGCTTCAACTCGTTGTTCTGGTTCCACAGCACCGCCATGGGCGCGGCGGCGATCACGAGGGCGACGACGGAGGTCTTGATGATGGTCTGGGTGGTCATGAGGTAGAGGGAGTGGGTGAAGGAAACGGAGCCGGCGATCGCGGGAGCGGCTTTCAGGGCCCCGGCGGCGATGACGGCGGCCGAGGCGGTCGGCGAGCAGAGCGTCTGCGCGGCGAGAATCGTGGCGAGCGCGGTGCCCGACGCCGCGACCTTGCGGCCCTTCAGCAGCCCGCTCAGCCGGTCCAGGGCGCGCTGCATCTGCTTGCGGCTGGCCTCCTCGGTGCGGCCGGTGGTGGCGGAAATTTCCCGGTAGCTGAGCTGTTCGAAATAGCGCATCACCACCAGCTGGCGATCCTCCGCTGACAGGCGGCCGAGCAACTCATCCAGGTGCGGACGGACATCCCGCCAGGCGGGTTCGTTGGCGGGTTCGTCGCTCATGGAGGAGGTCAGTTCGGCGAGGGCCTTGTGGCGGCGGGATTCCTTGCGGCTGGCATTGCGGGTCTCGATGAAGGCGGCGCGGTGGAGCCAGCCGGCGAGTTCCTGATGGCTGATGGCGGCGGCCTTTCGCGCCAGGATGGCGAAGACGGTCTGGGTCACGTCCTCGGCCAGGCTGCGGTCCTGGGTCTGGCGCCACGCCACGCCGTGAACCATGGGGGCATGGCGCTCGACGATTTCCCGGAAAGCGGTTTCATCCCCGCTGCGGGCGAACTCCCGCAAATTGTCAGCATCGCTCTTCATCGCTTTACAAAAGGGACACGACGGCAAACGGGCGGACCGTGACAAAATTCCTGCGGATTTTTCCGCTCCCTTCTACCTGCAT
>JAQGPE010000651.1 GCA_028293225.1 Akkermansiaceae bacterium
CTGAAGGATCAACCGATCGACTTCGCCAATCTTCTCACTGGACTGCCGTATTGGAATGGGGAGAGGAAGCGCACCCAGATCTCATGGGCTCGCGACTTCTATAGGAGCGTCGATACTGGCACGCCAACTGAGCCAGAAACCCAAGAGGAATCCGCACAATGAACGCACTGATCGAGATCCATGTGTTACAAAACTTCGCCCCCTCCAACTTGAACCGTGACGATACCGGTGCCCCGAAGGACGCGCTTTTCGGCGGTACTCGGCGTGCTCGCGTGTCCAGTCAGTGTCAGAAGCGTGCCGTGCGCCAGTATTTCTCCGAGCTCGTTCAGACGCAGGCGTGGATGCCGGAGGATCTAGCCGTACGAACCAAGCGTGTCCTTCAGGAGCTGACTCGAGCCCTGACCGAGCTGGGCCGGCCGGAAGATGATGCGTCGGAGAAGGCGCGTCTGGCATTGGCCGCGATGGGGCTGGGAGTAAAGGAAGATGGGAAGAGCGAGTATCTTCTCTTCCTGGGCAAGCGCGAAATTGCCGAGGTGGCCCGAATTGTTCACGAGAGGTGGGATTCTATTGAGAGCGCAGGGGCCGCTTCTGCTGAAGGCAAGAAGGCGGGGAAGAACAAGAAGGCAGCGAAAGGGGTCGATCCCGAGCTTCGCAAGGCCTTAGACCCCATCTTTGATGGTGGCAAGGCGGTTGATGTAGCGCTCTTCGGGCGCATGCTGGCCGACATGCCCCGGAAGAACCAAGCGGCAGCTTGCCAGGTTGCTCACGCCATTTCGACGCACACGGTCGAACGAGAGTTCGATTTCTATACGGCCGTCGACGATCTCAAACCCGACGACACCGCCGGCGCAGATATGATGGGAACGGTGGAGTTCAACTCGGCTTGTTTTTATCGGTATGCTGTGGTGGACTGGGCGAAGCTGAAAGAGAATCTTCAAGACGATCATGAACTGGCAGCCCGTGGGGTCCGCGGATTCATGGAAGGCTTCATCGTGGCCGAGCCGACTGGCAAGCAGAACACCTTTGCGGCTCACAATCCGCCGGAGCTGGTGGTCATTTCCGTGCGTAGGAATGCCGCACCGCGCAGCCTGACGAATGCCTTTGAGGCAGCGATTGTCGTTAAGAGGGGTGAGTCGCTCACCAGGCGATCAGTCGAAGAACTCGCGCGCAAGGGAAGCGCACTTCAGGCGGCCTTCGGAGGCGACGAGAGGACCTTCGTCCTCAACCTGACGGCAGCGACACTCGACGGATTCGGGTCAAGCGTTAGCTCGCTGACAGAGCTCCTGGACAAAGGGCTCGCCGACCTGCAGGCATGAAGCGGATGCCGACCCTGTTGCTCCGCCTGGTGGGTCCGATGCAGTCGTGGGGGACCACGAGCCGATTCGACCACCGCGATACCGGGAAGGAACCGAGCAAGTCGGGTGTCATCGGCCTGCTCGCCGCCGCGTGCGGCATCGATCGGGACAATTGGGCGGATCTCGAGCCGCTCACTCGGCTCGCGATGGGTGTACGTCATGATCGCCCTGGGGCGCCAAAGCGAGATTATCAAACGGCCAAAGACATCATTTCCGCAGACAGAACGAAGATTCATGCAACGGCGGTGACGACGCGCGACTACCTCGCCGATGCCGCCTTTCTCGTGGCGCTCGAAGGCAGCGACCAGGGGCTGCTCGAGGGGGCGCATTCCGCCCTCCGGAATCCATGCTGGCCGATCGGGCTGGGCAGGAGGTCTTACGTCCCATCGGAGTCGGTGTGGATGGAGGGCGGGGTTCAAGAGTACCCCCTACGGGCCGTCCTGGAGACATGGCCGTGGCTCTCTACCCTGCGAAAATGGGAAGAACCTCCTGAATCGCTTCTGGTTTCCTTCGAATCAGGGGATGATTCGGGGTCTTTCAGGATGGACCAACCTCTGTCGTCCTTCGGCGAGCGGCGTTTCGGATCCCGCTATGTGCGCTCCGAATGGATCCCCTTCCCGAAGGCCGCGAGCCATGTTGCTGCATAGAATTCACCTCGATCCCCGGTGCAGGGAAGCCCGCCGCGATCTGTCTGATCCGTACCAAATGCACTCGACCCTGTGCCGAGCGTTCTCCACGCCGAGTCTGAAATGTCCAGAGGGGGAATTCCTCTGGCGACTTGAGCCGGAAACCGGCCCGGGCAATTTGCCCCGGTTGTTGGTGCAGAGCAGGTCGCTGCCCGACTGGGCCAGAATCAATGTGCCGGATTGGTCGGTGATGAACGAGCCGGCCATCGATCTTCGACAGCGGCTCCGCATCCAATCACTAATTGCCGGCCAGCGCTTCCGATTTCGGCTTCGAGCCAATCCGAGTGTCACCCGCAACCACAGGCGCGTTGGACTGCTGCAATTGCCCGAGCAGCAAGCGTGGTTGGTCCGAAAGGGGGAGCTGCACGGATTCACACTCCAGCTGCCGCTAGCACAGGATGGTAGAGAGGTGGCGGGGACTGGAATCGACGTGCTTGTGTCTCAACAGCAGATGCTTCGCGGACGACAGCACGCGGGCAACGGATTTCGAGTCTATTCGGTG
>JAQGPE010000659.1 GCA_028293225.1 Akkermansiaceae bacterium
ATGAAGGAGGAGCTGACCAAGCAGCGTGTGATCTTCGTGAACACCACGGAGGGATTGAAGAATCACGAGGAGATCTTCCGCCCGTGGTTCGGCAAGGTGATCCCGACCGGCGACAACAAGTTCTCCGCGCTGAACAGCGCCGTCTTCTCCGGTGGCTCCTTCATCTACATCCCGAAGGGCGTGAAGCTGAAGCAGCCGCTGCAGGCTTATTTCCGCATCAACTCCGAGAACTTCGGCCAGTTCGAGCGCACGCTGATCATCGCCGACGAAGGCTCCGAGGTGATGTACATGGAAGGCTGCACCGCGCCGAAGTTCGAGACCGCCACGCTGCACTCCGCCGTGGTGGAACTGGTCGCGCTGAAGGGGGCGAAGATCCAGTACGTGACCGTTCAGAACTGGTCGTCGAACGTCTTCAACCTGGTCACCAAGCGCGGCATCGCGATGGAGGATGCCGAGGTCCGCTGGATCGACTGCAACATCGGCAGCCGCCTGACGATGAAGTATCCCGGCGTGATCATGAAGGGTCGCCGCGCCCGCGGTGAGGTCATTTCGATCGCCCTGGCCAACAACGGCCAGCACCAGGACACCGGTGCGAAAATGATCCACGCCGCTGACGAAACGACCTCCAATGTC
The DNA here is from genome assembly GCA_028293225.1 of Akkermansiaceae bacterium. GTDB lineage: Bacteria > Verrucomicrobiota > Verrucomicrobiia > Verrucomicrobiales > Akkermansiaceae > Haloferula. Next base: position 634 of record JAQGPE010000659.1, read on the forward strand.
GTCTCGAAATCGATCTCCGTCGGCCAGGGCCGCGCCACCTACCGCGGCCAGGTCCACATCCCGAAGCACCTCAAGGGTTGCAAGAACAACACCGAGTGTGACGCCCTGCTGATCAATTCCCGCAGCCGCACCGACACCTATCCGGCGATCACCGTGAAGGGCAACCAGCACGCCACCCAGCACGAGGCCTCGGTCTCGCAGGTGTCGGAGGAAATGCTCTTCTACATGCAGCAGCGCGGCATCGGCGAAGCCCAGGCGATGTCTCTGGCCGTGAACGGTTTCATCAACGATCTCGTCCGCGAATTCCCGATGGAATACTCCGTCGAACTGAAGCGCCTGATCGATCTGGAGATGGAAGGATCGGTGGGCTGACGAATCTCCTAGTGATGAACGAATCCCGGCTCAACGAACCGCTGTCTGCCTACCGTGTCGATCGGACGAAAGTTCGTATCGTTGCAGCCGGGGCAGACGCGGCCTTGGATGATTGGATCGGTCGATCGCCCCAAGAGAAGCTTTCGGCAATCGAATTCCTACGTTCACAGACCTATGGCACCGAGACTGGAATTGCCCCGCGACTTCAGAGAACTCATCGAATTGTTCATTTCTCATGAAGTTCGATTCCTTGTCGTCGGTGCTTACGCCCTCGGAATTCATGGACGTCCACGAAATACGGGTGACATCGATCTGGATCGAGATGAGTGCCGGAAATTCCAGAAACGTGGTTGCTGCGTTGCAGGACTTCTTCGGCCCTATGCCAGAGATCCGGGAGGAGAACTTTCTCTCGGGAGACCGCATGAGTCAGTTCGGGATCGAACCGATGCGGATCGACATCCTTAACTCGATTTCCGGCGTCGAATTTTCTGAAGCCTATCCCCGCCAGATTGAGATCGATTATTCCGGTCCATCGATCCCTTTCCTTTCCCTGATCGACCTGCGTGCCAACAAGCTGGCAGCGGGACGGTTCAAGGACCTCGCCGATCTGGAAAACCTGCCCCAGAACTGATTTCCCCATGCCCGCCGTGCTCGACCTGCCTTCCCTCCTCGATTCCGCCCCGCAAACTCCGGCTGCGTTCCCCACTTGGTTCGCCGATCGCCAGCGTGACGCGTGGCAGCGGTTCGTGACGACTCCATCGCCGAAGCTCGTCGATGAAACCTGGCGCTTTTCCACGATCAAGAAGCTCGATTTTTCTGCCTACTCCCGCGCGGAGATGTTCGATGGCGAGGGGCTGGTCGGCCGTTCAAAGGGCATCGAAGCTCCGGTGGCCCGCTTTGTTTTCGCGAATGACCTCCTCCTGCATGCCGAGTCGTCCCTGCCGGACGGCGTGATCTGCCTGCCGTTGGCCGAGGCGCTCATCCGGCACGGTGACCTGGTTCGGGCTCATTTCATGAAGCAGGATACCCGCCTGGGTTCTGCGAAATGGACTGCCCTGCACGAGGCGAATGTCGTCAACGGCCTGTTCGTTCACGTGCCTGCCGGCGTGGAAATCGACGGCACCATCGAGGTCTTCCACTGGCTGGCCGGTGAGAACACGGCGATCTTCCCGCACACGCTGATCGTCACCGAAGCGAACTCAAAGGTTCGCGTGATCGACTACTTCCAGTCCGCCACGGTCACCGCTCCAGGCCTGGTCGTCGCAGTCAATGACCTGATCGCCGGCCCTGGCTCGAAGCTCGACTACATCGCCATCCAGGCCCTGAACGAGCACGTCAAGGTGGTGCAGGTGAATGAAACCGGCGTCGCCAAGGATGCCTCGGCCACCGGCTTCATCCTGAACACCGGTGCGATCTGGGCCCGCAATGAATCGCTGACCCGCCTGGAGGGCGAGGGCTCGCGCTCCGACATGCTTTCGGTCAGCGTCCCGGCTCATCACCAGGAATACGATCAGCGGACCTTCCAGCACCACGTCTCGCCGGGCGCCTACAGCGATCTGCTCTACAAGAATTCACTCTACGACGAAGCTCGTACCATTTTCTCCGGCCTGATTTTCGTCGATGAAGGCGCTCACCGCACCGACGCCTACCAGACCTGTCGAAATCTGTTCATGAGCGACAACGCCGAGGCGAACTCCATGCCCGGCCTGGAGATCAATGCGGACGACGTGAAGTGTTCCCACGGCAGCACCAGCGCCCGCATCGCGGATGAGGAGATCTTTTATCTGCGCGCCCGCGGCATCGACCCTGACAACGCCCGCCAGCTGATTGCCCGCGGCTTCAGCGTCGAAGTCATCGAGCGGCTCAACGATGAAGCGGCCGAGGCGGTCGTGCTGCGGTTCCTGGATGCGAAGTTTTCGCGCATTGCCGCCGCCGGAGCCTGAGTTTCGGAAGACATCCCACCTGAGTGAGCGGACCGGATTCCTTCAGCGCGGACTCTTCTGTTAGGGCGGTTCCCACGGGGGAGCTGCCGCAGACGACAGCCGCGGCTGGCGATCCCGTGCTGCGGACTCTCGCCGATCCGGATGATTTCCTCGCCTGGGAAAAGTGGGGCATGGCCCTGGAATCCCACGCGGAGGCCTGCACGGATCAGGAGGAAAAACTGAAGTTGCTGCGGGACGCGGCAGTGAAGTTTGGCACGGCGCTGGCACTGGCTCCGGGGCGCTACGAGACGCTGGGCAAGCTGGGAAACTGCTTCTTTCGTCAGGCGAATCTGAGTTCGGGGAACAAGCCGCGGGAAGCGTTGTTTCTCCAGGCTGTGGAGCGATTGTCAGAGGCCTGCGCTTTGGCTCCCATCGATTCGCCCCTGCGTCGCGATCTGGGCGGCTGCTACTGTCATCTCGGCCTGCTGGCCGCCGATCCGGAAGCGAAGCGCGTCTTCTTCGTCCAAGCTTGCGGGCACCACGAGAGCTTGTGGGCAGTGAAGGAAAATGATGCGAAAAACCTCCATAGCTGGGGTGCCGCTCTCTACAATGCTGCGGGTGTTTCATCCGGCCCGGAGAGGCTGGAGTTCTACCGGCAGTCGGCGGCGAAATATGCGGCTGCGGTGCTCGCGGATCCGGATCGGCCGCTCAGCCATTACTACGGAGGCGTGGCGCTCTCAAGGTTGGCAGGGCATTCGCAAATGCCGGAGAAGGCCGATCTTTGTCGCGAGGCGGCCGGGAGATTTGCTGCGGCGACAGCTCTCCGTCCGGATGAACCCAAATATCACTCTTTCCGGGGGTGCGCTCTCCGGGATCTGGCAAGCTTATCGGAGATGCCGGCAAAGGAGCAACTCAATCGACAGGCCACGTTATGCTTTGCCCGGGCAGTGGAGTTGAAACCGGACAGCGCCTTCGATTTCGATGCCTGGGCGCGGGTGCTTGCCCTTCTGGCGGATCAATACCAGGGAGCTGAGAAAATCGCCCTGCTCCGCGAGGCGACGGAGAAATGCCAGCGGGCGGCGGAGTTGGCGCCCGAAAACGACGACCATCTGTGGCTGTATGGAAGCTATCTGGAAGATCTGGCGGATGAGTTGGAGGAATCAGAGCAGCAGACGGTCTACCGCCTGGCGATCGAGAAACTGGAGGCGGCCGCTTCAATCCGCCCGGAGCAGGCATTTTATCTGACCGGCCTGGGGGTTCTCGAATCGAAGGTGGCGGCGCTTTCTCCGATGCCGGAGAAGGAGGCGGTCTATCGACAGGCACTGGAGCGGCATGTCCGGGCTGCCGCGATCAAGCCGGATGACGCCTACAACTTTTATCGCTGGGGCATGGTCCTGCGTTTTCTGGTCCAGCATGCGGATCAGTCGGATGAAGCGGAGCTCTACCGGCAGTCCGAGGAACGCATGGGCACAGCTTCCGCGTTGGAACCGCAGGAAGAACTCTACCTCAAGCAGTGGGGCCGGGCGTTGATTTTCCTGGCGGACTCGATCAGCGATGATGGCGAGAAATTGCAACGGCGATTGCAGGCGGTGGAAAAGCTCGGTGAGGCCATCGCCCTCCAGCCGGGGCTGGAGCAGGCCTGGCACTGGCATGGAGAGGTGCACTACGATCTGGCCTGGGACGAGAAGGACGAAGCGCAGAAGCGCGCCTATCTGAAGACGGCCTGCGAGTCCTATTCGAAAGTCGTGGAACTGGATCCGGCCTCAGATTCCGCGTACTGCTGCCTGGGGAATTGCTGCTCGGGTCTCGCCGAACTGACCGGGGAGGAAAGCCACCAGAAGGAGCTTTTCGAGCGGGCAAATCTCTCCTTCGCGAAGGCGGTCGAGCTGGCTCCCCGCAGCTCGAAGCATTTCAACTGCTGGGGTCTGTCGCTCTACGATCAGGCCTTCGAAGCGGGATCGACCGCGGAGCGGCGGGATCTTCTCAGCTCAGCCAGGACGAAATATCTGACGGCGCTGGAGTTGGACCCGAGACGCCGCGGGGTAAGATTCAACCTGGCGAAAACGCTGACCTACCTGGCCCGGTGCTTCGATGCGACGGAGAAGCTGTCCCTGCTGGACGAAGCGCTCACCCACTACGACGGGGCGCTGAAGTCGGGCTCCCGTGCTGGGCGGGTTTTCCGGCATTGGGCGGATACCTTGATGGATCGATCCCGGCTGATTGCGGACCGGGACGAAAAACTTGAGATTCTACGGGAAGCGGTGGACGTTTACGATCAGGCGGCGGAGGACCTGCCGGACGACTATGCGATCCTGAACAATCGCGGCAACGCGCTGAATGCTCTTTACCGGTTGCTCCCGAAAGGCCCGGAGGAGAAGGAGATCCTCCAGCGCAGCGTAAAGAGCTCCTTGAAAGCCCACCGGCTGCGACCCGATGACGATGCGGCCCCGTTCAATGCGGCAACGGCCTATCAAAATCTGGCCACCTTAGAAGGGGCGCCCGAGGGGAAGCTCAAGTGGCTGCGCAAGGCCGCGCACTACCGGGAGATCGCGGCTGGTCTGGATCCGGAGGACTCGCTGAACTTCGAAGCCTGGGGGCGGACCCTGCTCCGCCTGGCGGACGCAACGGACCAAGCCGGGATGTCCTTTGCGCCGGGAGGCAGGACTGAAATTTTGAAGCAGGCGGAGGCGAGATTCGAGATCGCTTTGAAACTCAAGCCGGATAGCAAGGGAGGCTGGCTGGGATGGGCGCAGGCTCTTTTTGACCGGGCGGAGGATCAATTCGACATGGGAGAGCGCCAGGATCTCTACCGCAGCGTCCGGGCCAAGGCCGCCCAGGCAATCAAGCTGGGATCGAGCGAGGCTTGCTTTTTGCTGGGTCGCCTGGAGGCCCGGGAGCGCCGGGTTGAGGCGGCAGTGCGTGAATTGACCCGGTGGCGGAAGCTCGACCCCGCCGCGAAATTGCAGCGGGTCAGGAACTGCTCGGATTTCCGCGATGTTGAGGGGCACCCTGCTTTTGGAGAATTCCTGCAGTCATGGGATTGAAACGCTGTGGAGGCTTTTACTGCAGCCATCCGCGGGAGACCCGGTGACGGATTGACGGCTGGAAGATAGAGCGGATAATGCGGATGTGCCTCTGCCGCCTAAAAAATCCGCCTGGATCACCCGGGTCGCCCAGCCGAAGGCGCTTTCGCCGCGGTCCTCTTCGCCTTCCATCCGAGATCTGGGTGAAGAGGAGGGGTTGTTCGACGATCTCGACGGTGAGGCGGCGTCGCAGGATGCGGCCGGCGCGCAGGATGGTGAAGACTTTATCGCCGGGCTGACTGAACTGCTCGGCGAGGGCAAGGTCTCGATCACGGACCGCGATCTGGAGGAGGCTTCCGCGGACAAGTGGTTTGCGAAGCAGCTGCCCGATGTGGTGGTCTTCGCCGAGTCCACCGATGATGTTTCGAAGGTGCTGGCCTACGCCTACGAGCGCGGGCTGCCGGTCACCACGCGCGGCGCGGGCTACGGCTATGTGGGTGGCTGCGTGCCGATTCAGGGTGGCATCGTCCTGTCGGTGGCGCGAATGAATCGCATCCTGGAGCTGCGGCCTGAAGATGGTCTCGCAGTGGTCCAGCCGGGCGTGATCAATGGCGACCTGCAGCGCGCGGCCAAGGAGCGCGGCTGGGACTACCCGCCGGACCCGGCTTCGCTCAACGAATGCTCTCTCGGCGGCAATATCGCCACCAACGCCGGCGGCCCGCGCTGCCTGAAGTACGGCGTCACGCGCCAGTACGTGCTCGGCCTCGAGGTGGTGCTCGCCGGCGGCGAGATCCTCCGCACCGGCAGTCGCACGCATAAAAACAAGACGGGGTTCGACCTCCTCGGGCTCTTCGTCGGCTCCGAGGGAATGCTCGGCTGCGTCACCGAGGCGACTCTCCGCCTCCTCCCTTTTCCCCCCGCGCGCGCGAGCCTCTCCGCGAGCTTCCGCACCTTTCGTCAGGCGGCCGACGCCGTGCAGGCGGTCTTCAAAGAGGGCTTCCTCCCCTCCGCCGTCGAGATCGCGGACAGCTTCACGCTGCAAGCCGCCCGCGAGCATTGCGGCACCGCCATCGTCCCCGCGGGCCGCGGACACCTGCTCATCGACCTCGACGGCCAGCCCGCCTCCGTGAAGTCGGAGGTGAAATCGCTGCGTGAGCTCATCGCGAAACGCGGCGCGCTCCATTTGGCCACCGCCGTCGGCGAGGAGCAGTGCGAAGTCCTCTGGGAGCTGCGCCGCAAATTCTCCGCCTCCCTCAAGGCCACCGGCCTCACCAAGCTCAACGAGGACATCGTCGTGCCGCGCGGCCGCCTCGTCGACCTCGTCCGCTTCGCCGAGCGCCTGCGCAAGGAGCACGGCTTTCCGGTCGCGTGCTTCGGCCACGCCGGCGACGGCAACATTCACACGAACATCATGGCCGCCAACTACGACGACCCCGCCGTCCGCGCGCGCGTCGAAGTCGCGCTCGACCAGCTTTTCCAGCAGGTCCTCGCGTGGGGCGGCGTCATCACCGGCGAACACGGCGTCGGCCTCGCAAAAAAACGGTGGTGGAACGATGCGACCACCGAAACCAGCCGCGCCGTCCACGCCCGCCTCAAGGCCGCGCTGGATCCGGACGGCATTCTGAACCCCGGCAAGTTTTTGGACAAAGCCACCAGGGCTTCCTAGCCCCAACTCAAACTTTCCCGCTCATCCGGCAACTTACCCGCCGGGCATCGCGAGACGCCTTGGCGTGCGGCTGCGAGCCTAAGCGAGCTGCCGCTTTGTGGAAGGAGACAAGCGCAGCTTGCCGCCGCGCGGAGCCTGGTGGCGCGTAGCCTTCGTAATCGTGCTCGTGCTCGTAATCGTAATCGGAAAGCCTACGAATCACACGAATCGAAACGAATCTCGGAAAAGCTAACGCTCCCCTATTCGTTCCCATTCGTGTGATTCGTAGGCAACCTTCCAGAACGAGCACGAGTCCTCATGAGCTGCGCTCACCACGAATGATGAAAATGGACCGCAGCCAGCCGGGTCCCGGGTAGGGTGGGCGTCCCGCCCGCCCAAGCGGGCATCCTGCCCGCATGCGGACAACGCCGGCGCGCACGACCGCTCGCCCTCGCTACGCTTCGCGGGAAGCGCCCGATTGCATCTTCTCGACTTGCCCGTCATTTCCGCGTAATTACAAACGCGTCACCGCCGGGAGCTTCGCTATGAACACGACTCTACCTCCTCTCCTCGAGGCAAAACTGGCGGATTTCCGCCGCCGCGTCTGGATCGTGAAACTCGCCGAGGGGCTCCTCGCGGCGCTTTTCGGGCTGGCGCTTTCCTACCTCCTCGTCTTCGCGCTCGACCGTTTTTGCGAGACGCCGGCCTGGCTGCGGCTCGGCCTCCTGCTCGCCGGCGCGGCGACGCTCGGCCTCGGTCTCCCGCTGAAATGGCACCGCTGGGTCTGGCGGCAGCGGCGGCTCGAAGACGCCGCGCGGCTCCTCCGGCGCACGCTCCCGCGCCTCGGCGATCAGTTGCTCGGCATCGTCGAGCTCGCGCGGATGGATCATGTCGCGGAAGGCCGCAGCGAGCGGCTGGTCCAGGCCGCGATGGCGCAGGCCGCCGATGCGGTCAAGGACCAGGATTTCACCCATGCCGTTCCCGCCGCCCGCCATCATCAGTGGGGCTGGGCCGCCGCGGGATCGCTCGCCCTGGCCGTGCTCGCCTTCGTCATGGTCAATGGCGCGGCGCGCAATGCCGCGGCCCGCTGGCTCATGCCGTGGCGCGGCATCGAGCGCTACACCTTCACCCGTGTCGAGCCGCTTCCGACTCACCTTGTCGTTCCTTTTGCTGAACCGTTCACCCTGCCGCTCCGGCTCACTGCCGACAGCCGCCGCTCGCCGGATGAGGGAAGCGGCAGGATCAACCGGCAGCCCGCCGTCCAGGCGAAGCTCGACGCCGGCGCCTACACGTTCGCCTTCCCGCCGCAAAAGAAGGACGCGCCGCTCGCGCTTTCGCTCGGCGATTTCCGCCAGGAGATCCTCGTTCAGCCGCGCCCGCGTCCGGAGCTCGCGGAGCTGGCCGTGCGGCTCTGGCTCCCTGCCTATCTTCAGTACAAATCGGAACAGCGGATCGAGTTGCACGGCGGTTCGGTCAGCGTGCTCAAGGGCGCGGTCGCCGCTTTCGAGGCGCGCGCCAGCCGGCCGCTCGCCACGGTGGAGATGGATGGAAACGCGCAGTGGGTCAGCGGCGACAAGATCGCCACCGGCTTCGTCCCCGTCACGGAGGACACCGAGCGGAAGCTCGTCTGGAAGGACGTCGACGGCCTCAGCCCGCGGGACGTGCTCGTCCTGAAAGTCCGCGCGGTGGACGACGAAGCCCCGCAAATCCTGGCCCGCCGCGAGACCCAGGAGCAGGTCGTCCTCGACTCCGAAGTCGT
>JAQGPE010000697.1 GCA_028293225.1 Akkermansiaceae bacterium
TTACCGCTCTGATGGCTCGGAGCGGGTCTACTCTGCGGAGAAAATCGTCGCTTCCAGCATCGCCGAACTCGAGTTCTCAAAAAGCTACCCGGAGCATTTCATCTTTGCCGGCCCCCTGCTCTACACCCCGCCGCAGCCATCCTCCGGCGGGCCGGAATTCACCCCGGGACGCAGGCATATCCTGATCACCCTCGGCAGCCATCAGGCTCACCACAAGGATTCGCTGGCCGATACCATGCGTTTCATCGCAAGGAACCATCCGGAGTGGGTCTTCCATTTCACCGATGGCGACATCGCATCCAACAGATCAAGCCATGATGAAAATTTCCACCGCCACAGCTTCATCCACTACGATGCCCTGCTGCCCCGCTACGATCTGGTGATCCATCACGGCGGCATGGGCGTCCTGCTCCACTGCCTGAGCCATGGCATTCCCGCGATCGTCCTGCCGATGGACTTCGATCAATTCGACTACGCCGCGCGCCTCGCCGACAAAGGCCTCGCCTACCGGGTGAAATCGCCGGAGCAGATCGGAGCCGCACTCCCCCTGGCGATGAACGATAGCAGCATGATCCAAAGATGTCGCGAATACGCCGCAATCATCGCCACCTACCAGCCCGGCCCCATGCTCACGAAAATGATCAGCGAAACTTTTCCAGAGCGCTAGCCGTTCACGTCTCTTCACACGCCGCGACGATGGCACCAAAGACATCTTCAGCGCTGTGGACAGCAACTCCTGCCCCGATGATCAGCGGCTGCTCCCCAGCCTCGACCACGTCACGGCCATGCGAGCCCTTCACCAGGGTGGCGTCCAGCGGGATCACGTCCATCAGACCGCGGAAGCCGAGCTTCTTCTTCAGCAGGAACTTCACGATCTTCAGCTTTGGAAAGCGGATGGCGGGATCCAGGAACAGTTCCACCGGATCGTAGCCCGGCTTGCGGTGGATATCGATGCAGCGTGCGAAATCCGGTGCCTTCCTATCGTCCTCCCAATAGTAGTAGGTGAACCAGGCATCCGCTGCGGAAATCGTCACGAAGTCGCCAGCCCGTTCTTCGCCCGCTCCGCCGCCCCACATTTCCCCGGCAGTGCGGACCTCGTCGATCCCCGGCGTTTCTTCCAGGAGCGACCTGACCTCACGCAACAGGCTCCGGTCGTTCACATAAATGTGCGCGATCTGGTGGTCAGCGACGGCGAAGACTTTCGAGGCGCCGGCGTCCAGTGTCTCCAGGCCAAGCTCATCCTTGATCTGCAGCCAACCCTTCTGCCGGAAGATCCGGTTCAGGTGGATCGGCCGGGTCACTTTCGAAATACCGTATTCCGAAAGCACCAGCACCTTCACCCCGCGGCCTTCGTAGAAATCAATCAGGTCCCCGGCCACCCGGTCGATCGCGGCCAGCTCCGCGTCCATCTCCGGTGCGCCCGGTCCCCACTTCTGCAGCCCGTAGTCGAGATGCGGCAGGTAGACCAGGCTCAGCGAGGGCTTTTCCCGCTCCTCCGTCCACTTCGCGGAGTTCGCGATCCACTCCGACGACGGAATGCCGGCAGCAGGGCCCCAGAAGGCCGGGAAAGGAAACGGCCCGAGGTCCTTTTTCACCTCTTCCCGCAGGCCCATCGGCTGGGTATGGATGTCGAAGACCTTCCTGCCGTCCGCCGGATACAGCGGCCGCGGCGTCATCGAAAAATCCGCGCTGGAGTACATGTTGTACCACCAGAAGAGCTTGGCACAGGTGAAACCGGGGTGCCGCTCCCGCAGATGCTCCCAGACTTTCTGTCCGCGGACGATGAGGTTGCTCTGCTTCCAGAAGCGGACCTCGGCACTTTCCCTGTCATACCAGCCGTTCGCCACCACCCCGTGCTCGCGCGGGCTGGTTCCGGTCAGCATCGACGACTGGGCCGTGCAGGTCACGGCCGGGAAAGCAGGGCGGAAGGACTGGCTGCCTCGCTTGGCAGCAAAGGCGGTCAGCCGGGGCATGTGCGCTCCCAGCAGGGAGGAGGAAAGGCCCACCACATTGATCACCGCCACGCGTTGCATGGCTCCAGTCTTCATCCGGCCCGCCGGGCTGGCAACCCCGGGCCGCAGCGGTGAATCATTCCACGGGCGCCGCGTTTTAAATGTTTAGCACCCTTTCCTGCGTTTTGCCTCCAAAACCCCTGCGAGCACCGCCAATATCGCCCGTTGATTTCGCAGCCGTTCCCTGCATCCTGCCCCCATCCATGAAGCTTTTCGGAACGGACGGCATCCGCGGCAGAGCCAACGAATTCCCCATCACCCCTGAGGTCGCCCTGCGCGCCGGCAAGGCGGTGGCCCAGGTCCTGCGCTCTTCCGGTCGCAACCGCAACCGGGTCGTCATCGGCAAGGACACGCGCATTTCCGGCTACATGCTGGAGACCGCCCTGACCTCCGGCCTGGTCTCGATGGGCATGGACGTTTTCCTGCCCGGTCCCCTGCCGACCCCGGCGATCGCCCACTTGACGAAATCGATGGGCTGCGCTGCGGGAATCATGCTCACCGCCTCACACAATCCCTACGAGGACAACGGCCTGAAGATCTTCGGCCCCGATGGCTACAAGCTCTCCGATGAACTGGAAGCGATCATCGAGCGCCACATCCTGGGTGACGAGCCGGAGCCCCGCGCGATGGCCCCGGAGCACATCGGCAAGGCCTACCGCATCGAGGATGCCCGTGGCCGCTACATCGAGTACGCCAAGCACACCGCGGACAATGTCTCCCTGCACGGACTGAAGATCGTCGTCGATTGCGGCCACGGCGCCGCCTACCTGATCGCTCCGATGATCTTCAAAGAGCTGGGCGCCGAGGTCATCAAGACCGGCTGCGACCCGGACGGCATCAATATCAACGACAACTGCGGCGCCCTTTACCCCGAAACCGCCGGCAATCTGGTTCGCCAGCATGGCGCGGATGTCGGCATTTCCTTCGATGGCGACGCCGACCGGGTGATCTTCACCGACGCCACCGGCAGCCCCGTTTCCGGCGACCGCATCCTCGCGCTTTCGGCCCTGGCCCTGCATGAGCAGGGCAAGCTCCGCGGCAATACCATGGCCTGCACGGTCATGAGCAATCTGGGCCTGCACGAGGCCATGCGCCGCGCCGGGATCGAAACCATCACGACCGGAGTCGGCGACCGCCAGGTCATCGAGGCCCTGCGCGCCCGCGGCAGTTCCTTCGGCGGGGAAAATTCCGGCCACCTGATCTTCGCCGACCACGCCACCACCGGCGATGGTATCCTGAGCGCCCTCCAGGTGCTTGGCATGATGAAGCGCAAGAACTCGACGCTGGCCGAACTCGCGGCCTGCATGCGCGAGTTCCCTCAGGAGCTGGTGAACCTGAAGGTGGCCTCGAAGCCGCCTTTGGCCGAACTCGCCTCGGTCCAGAAAGCCATGAAGGAAGCCGATGCCGCCTTCGGCGATGCCGGCCGCCACCTGATCCGCTACTCCGGCACCGAGAACAAAATCCGTATTTTGGTCGAACATCGCGACGCCGATACCGTCCATCAATGGGTGGACAAGTTCACCAAGGCGGTGCAAGCCGACATCGGAGTTCCTGCCTAATCCGTTCGCGATGCCTCTTTTCTCCACGCGCCCCATCCCGGACTATCCGATCGGAAACATCCCGCTGAAGGATCACCACGCCGCGCTGGCCACGGAAGGCCTGCAGATCCATCCGCATGCCTGGATCAGCCCTGAGGAAATCCCGGCCTTGGTCGACCTGGGAACCTCCACACTGGTCGATGCCGCCGGGACGGCTCTTGCCTGGTTCGGCAGCCAGCCGGAGGTGGCGAATGCGCTGATCGCGGTCACCTCTTTCCTGATCGTTCATCCCTGGGATCTGCTGCGCGCCAACGAACAGTTCGTCAGTGGCCTGACGGAAGGGAAGATCGAAGGTTCGGTCCATCCTTCCGCGGTGATCGAGGGTATCGTCCACCTCGGCCCCGGTTCGAGGATCCTTCCCGGCGTCTTCATCGAGGGCAATGTGGTCATCGGTGCGAACTCCAAGATCGGCCCGAACTGCTACCTCCGCGGCTCCACCTCGATCGGCGACAAGTGCCACATCGGCCAGTCGGTCGAGATCAAGAATTCCCTGATCCTTTCCGGCACCAATGTCGGGCACCTCTCCTACGTCGGCGACTCGGTCCTCGGTGAAAAGGTCAACTTCGGCGCCGGCACGGTGACCTCCAATCTCCGCCACGATGGTCAGAACC
>JAQGPE010000700.1 GCA_028293225.1 Akkermansiaceae bacterium
CGAAATCCTATGTGAAGGCCGAGTATCGCCTGGAACAGGTCAGCGTCGACATCGATGCCTCCGTCTCCACGCTTTCCGACGCTTCGGTGCTGCGCGGCGGTCCTTCCTCGCTGCTGCTGCCTTCCGACGGCGACTTCGTCCGCAGCGCGATCGGCGTGAACTACGTCTACGACAGCCGCGACGCGGTGATCGAGACCCGCACGGGCGGCAAGGTCGACCTCGGTTTCAACCTGGCCGGCACGGTGCTGGGCGGCGATGTCGATACCTTCAGCATCTCCCTGCAGGGCCAGAAATACTGGAGCCTGTGGTATGACTCCATCTTCTCCATCAGTGGTGAACTTGCCTTCGTGGACGCCACCAGCGGCGAGGTGCCGATCTTCGACCGGGTGTTCCTCGGTGGCGGTCGCACGCTCCGCGGCTTCAAGTTCCGCGACGTCGGACCCCGCGATCCGGTGACGGGCGAAGTGGTCGGCGGCAAGTCGCTGGGCTACACCTCGCTCGAGTACACCATCCCGGTGATCGACAACGTCCGTGCCGCGGTCTTCTACGACATCGGCTTCGTGAACGGCGACTCCTGGGATCCAAGCCCGAGCGACGTCTACTCGGACGTGGGCTTCGGCATCCGTCTGAAGCTGCCGATCAGCCCGGTGCCGATCGCCCTCGACTACGCCATCCCGGTTTCCAGCCCGGATCAGCAGGCCGACAAGGGCGGGCAGTTCAACTTCTACCTGAACTACCAGTACTGAGACTGAGCTGACGCCCGTTTGCGGGCTGAGACTTTTCGAAGAGGGCCGCGGGGAAATCCGCGGCCTTTTTCATGCTGGCGCATAGGAATCGTTTGAAAGCCGTGTCACCCGAAGATGTGACTGCCGGATTGTGACGGGAGCGTCAGTCTTAGGAATCGTGGCATACCAAGGTGCTGCGAAATCCAAACCCAAGAAAACTCCCTCCCAGTGAAAACCCATCTCCTCGCTGCCGCGGCAGCCGGACTGCTCAGCACCGCCGCCAACGGAGCCTTCGTCGCCTGGCAGGCTCCTGTGCTCATCAGCGGAGCTTCCGACGTCAATACCCAGGGCAACTACTTCGGCTCGTGGGCTCCCTACAATGGCGGTGCCTCCTCGACGCCGGTCAATGGCGTTTCCTTCCAGGGCTTCAGCGACCTGCCGAGCCTGAGCGGCGGCTTCGACGACGGCGGCGGCTACTGGAACAACCACAACACGCCGGACGCGAACTACAACACGCTCCTGAGCTACGGCGGCTACCTCTTCAGCTCCAACAACATGACCTTCTCGTGGGGCGGCATGATCCCGGGGAACACCTATCTGGTCGAACTCTGGATCGCCGATCCCCGCAGCATCGGCAACAGCCGCGCGGCCACCGTTTTCAGCGGTGATGGCGACCTTTCCGGAGTGATGAACTACCCGGCGGACGGCAGCAGCCACGGCAGCTACCTCATCGGCACCTTCGTCGCCGGTGCGAGCGGCAGCCAGTCGCTGACGATCGATCCGTCCCAGAATGGCGACCCCAATTCCGGGAGCGCCCAGTTGAATCTTTTCCAGGTGAGAGATCTCGGCGTCGTTCCAGAGCCCGCTTCGGTGGGGCTGTTCGGAGCGGGGCTGCTCGGATTTCTGATGCGTCGGCGCCGTGACTAACTTGGGGTTTGATGCACGGCGTCACCAAGACGCGTCGATAAGAGAGCCAAGGACCGTGCAGGGTCCTTGGCTCTTGTCGTTTTTGCGGAAAGCAGGCTGGGACAATGAGATCCGCTGAACCTCGACACCGGCCGGAAGGCTGGCTAGGAGTGATGGCGGCTCCGGCTTTCCCGTCCTGTATGACCCGCTCCTGGAACCACCCGATGTGGGTGCTGCCCCTGCTCTCCGCGGCGGCGGGCTATGGTCTGCGGGCAGGTGATCCGGCTGCCGCCGCGCCGCCCCGGCAGGCGGCTGCCCGGACGGAGAGGTCTCTGTCTCTGGCGGATGCCCGCGCTGCCCTGGAATCCGTCCCAGCCCGCTTCGAGGAGGAGAAGGCGCAGCAGGCGGAACGGCTGGCAACCTTGACCACGGGGGAGATTCAGCAGCGGTTGCGGATGCTGCTGGAGGAGAGAGCTGCGATCGGAGTCGCGAACGAGCGTTATATGGATTTGCGGCAGGAGCAGTTGGATTTGCTCGCCAGCCTGGCCCGCCAGGACGGGGCGGCCGGAGCCGGATGGATCCAGGGAAATCTCCCCATCCTGCGCCATCTGTTCATGGACGCCTGGGCCCATGAAGATGCCGGCGCGGCCCTGAATTTCGTGATCCACACCGATTTCCCTCGCCCCTGTGCGATGAGCACTCTGATGGAGTTGCTGGACGGGCAGGCGAAAGCGGGCGGCGCTGCACTGACCGCAGCGATCGCTCAAGTGCCGTGGTATCTTTTCGATCCCAGTAATCGGGAGGATGCGGAGTCGCTGTATTCCGTGTTTTCGGGTACGGATCTGGTTTTTGATCTGTCGAAATTCGATTTCAACCCGGGAAGCGATGAAGCCCGGGCCGTCTGGCTGGAGAGTGGCGCGGCGCGGGCGGTGGCTGAGCGCGGGGTGCCTGTTGACGGGGCGCTGCGGAGCTGGTTCGAACTGGACCCATCTCGCGCACTGGCGGAGTGGGTGACCTGGCCGCAGGTTTCTCCGGGCGGCAGTTCTTCTTCCAATTTCTGGATGATGATCAGCGATCGCCTTGCGACCCCGGAAGGGATTGAAACCCTGCGCAATTCCTTCAG
>JAQGPE010000715.1 GCA_028293225.1 Akkermansiaceae bacterium
AGTCCCATGAGTGTGTCAGGTGGAGGTTCAGTTCGATATAGACGCGAAAATCGCGCCGGAGCAATGAGAATTCCGCTACGGAATCGGAACTGCCACCCTCGCCGGGCCTACTCGCCCGCCACCGGAATATTCCCCGGCGCCACCGTCCTCTGCTCATACGCGCGGCGCAATGCCATCTCCAGGCTGTCGCTGCGGATCGGCTTGGTCAGGAAGTCGCCCATCCCCGCCGCCAGGCACTCGTCCCGGTCGGCCTTCGTCGCGTGCGCTGTCAGGGCGACCAGCCACGGCCTTTCACCCGGCGGGCCAGGCATGCGGCACAGCGACCGCGCCGCCTCCAGGCCGTCCATTTCCGGCATCTGGATGTCCATCAGGATGACGTCGAATTCCGCACGCTGGACCGCATCCAGCACCTCCAATCCGTTCGAGACCACCGTGCAGCGATAGCCGGCCCGTTGCAGAAGCAAGGTCGTCACCCGCTGGTTCACCGGATTGTCCTCCGCCACCAGGATCCGCAGCGGGTACTGTTCCGCCAGGGTCGCCGATGTCGCCATGGCGGACTTCGCAGCGCCGCTGGCCGAAGACGCATTCAGGACAGCCTGCACCGCCCGCAGCAGCGGCCCCTCCTTCACCGGCTTCGTCAACAACACAGCGATCCCCAGCGCCTTCAGATCGACCTCCCGATAGCCGACCGAGGTCAGCATCAGGATCGGCAGTTCCGCCTCGGTGCGATGCTCGCGGATGGCCGCCGCCAGCTCGTAGCCATCCGCCTCCGGCATCAGGACATCCAGGATCGCGAGGTCAAAAACGTCGCCCGCCGCGATCCGGGCCAAGGCTTCCGCCGGGCCGGCCGCCAGGGTGGCCTGCATGCCCCACGCCTTCGCCTGCATTTCCAGAATCCACCGGTTGGTCGCATTGTCGTCCACCATCAGCACCTTCAGCCCGGCCAGACTCGACAGTGCCGGAACCTGCTCCGGAACCTCGGGCGCGGCAACCGCGCGCAGCGGCACTTCAAAACGAAAGGTGGATCCCTCGCCTACCCGCGACTCGACCCACAGCCGGCCAGCCATCTTGTCGATCAGCCGGTGCGAAATCGCCAACCCCAGCCCGGTGCCACCGTAGCGCCGGGTCGTCGAGGAGTCCACCTGGCTGAAGGCCTGGAACAACCGGTTCATCCGCTCCGGCGGAATCCCGATCCCGGTGTCCTGCACCGCGACATGCAGCAGCTCGCCGCCGGCGTGGTCGTGCCGCACCGAGACCCTCACGAAAACCTCGCCCTGTGGCGTGAACTTGATCGCATTTGAAAGCAGGTTCACCAGCACCTGCCGCAGCCGGGTCGGGTCGCCGGCCACGCAGGGGGGCACGTCGGCGTCCATCCAGTACATCAGGTCCAGCCGCTTGTCCGCCGCCGGCCCGGCCACCAGATCCAGCGCCGACTCCACGCACTCGCGCAGTTGCACCGGGATCTGCTCCAGGCTGAGCTGGCCGGACTCGATTTTCGAAAAGTCCAGGATGTCATTGATCAGCCCCAGCAGCACGTCGCCGCTGCTGTGGATCGTCTCGACAAATTCCCGTTCGCGCGGCCCCAGGCTGGCGCCGCCGAGCAGATCGGACATGCCGATGATCGCATTCAACGGCGTGCGGATCTCGTGGCTCATGTTGGCCAGGAACTCGGACTTCGCCCGCGCATGCGCCTCCGCCCTGGCGGTCGCCTCCCGCAGCGCCCGGTTCTTTTCTTCCAGCTGTTCGGAGGCCCGCCGCCGCGCGTCGATGTCCTGGATCACGCCGCGCATCGAGTGGACCTTGCCCTCCTCATCCCGCAGCGGCTCGCCGCGGATGTGCACCCAGATCTCCCGGCCCAGGGCCGTGATCACCCGCGCCTCCAGGTTGAAGACTTCGCCCGTTTCGATCGCTCCCTGCACCGCCGCGAACATCGCCACCCGGTCATCGGGGTGAATGAAATCCATCGACTGGTCGCGGGTCACCGGCACGCCGGGCGTCAGCTCATGGATCTCATACGCCACCTTTGACCACCTCGGATTGCCGCCATCCCGCTTCTGCTCCCAGTGGCCCAGCCGCGCGATCCGTCCCGCCGCCTCCAGCAGCGCCTCGGCATTCTCCCTCGCCGCGATCTGCTCTTTCAGCTTCCGCTTCGCGGCCTGCTTCTGCCGCCACACCCACATCGCGATTCCGGCCGAGCCCGCGACGACCATCGCCGGCGCCAGCACCGCAGACGATGCCCTCCCCGCCAGCGCCACTGCCGTTAGGATCGAGACCAGTCCCGCGCAACGCGCCAGATCCGGCCAAAGCCCTGATCGCTGGGTTCGGGACACGGTTTAGTGATCCCTATCGTCAGGAAATCTCAAGGCTAATCGAAACGCCTTCATCGCCCGGTTTCATCCGCCTTCCACCTTCTCGGAATCGACCGCCTCCGTGCGTTTCTGCTCCTCCGCCTCGTACCACTTCTCCAGAGCTTCCAACGGCTTCCTCCCGGTCTCGGCGAGCGGCAGCTTCCGCCAGTTCGAAAACGGAATGATCCTCCAGCCCTCCCCGGCCTTCCGGAGATACAGAGGCTCGATCACCCGCCCCGCACCCGGCCCGCCGATGATCAACACGACCACTGCGAAATCACCTTCCGCCTTCTCCGCCACCGCCTCGGTCTTGCGCTCCGGCTGTCCGGTGATTTCGACCAGGCGACGGGCCTTCTGCCGAAAGTAATCGCCCTCCATCCCGCCTGCTGACTCCCCGGCACCCTCGATCCGCTTCAGCGCCGCCGTTTCGTCCTTCGCGGCACAGTCCTTCTGAAAGGCCTTCACGACCTCCAGCGGGCTTTCCGCCAGCGCCGTCGCGTGCAGCATCAATCCCAAAGCCGCGACGTTGAGTGCTCCCCCCAGAATGCTTTTCATACGTCGCCTTCTCAATCGTCCGCGATGGAAATCTCCATCCCCGCCTGCCGCAGCAGCTTCAGGTTTTCCTCGTCCGCCAGCCGGTCGGTGATCACCCGGTGGATCTGGCCCGGCCGCGCAAAGATATGGCTGCTCGACACCCCCAGCTTGCTGTGATCCGCCAGAATCACGACCTTCTCCACATTCGGCAGCAGCCGCTCCTTTAACAGCCCGTGCCCCGGATTGATGTCCATCGCTCCGTGCCGGGGGTCGAGCCCGTCCACCCCCAGAAAAGCCCAGCGCACCAGATACCGGCGGATCGAGTCCTCCGCCACCACGCCGGTGTAGGCGCAGGAACGGTCCTCATAGTTTCCGCCGGTGGAGATCAGGTTGATGTTCGGCCGCTTGGCCAGCGCCACCACCACATGGTGAGCGTTGGTGATCACCGTCAGTGAAATATCGAACGGCAGCGCCTCCGCCATCCGCAGTACGGTGGAACTCGCATCCAGAAAGATCACATCCCGCGGATTGACCATCTGCACCGCCGCCGCGGCGATCGCCAGCTTGGCCTCGTGGTGGAATCCGGCCCGCTCGGGCAGCGGCAGTCCACCGCGCGCCGAGCCCATCGGCAGCACCGCGCCACCATGGGTCCGCTCCAGTTCGCCCGCGTCGTGCAACTGGGCGAGATCCTTGCGCACGGTCTCATGGCTGACCCCGAGATGGCTCGCCAGTTCCAGACTGCGAACGCTGCCGGTCTGCTGGAGCTGCCGCAGGATTTGTTGATGGCGTTGCAGAGGAAGCATGAAAATGAGGCGTCACAAGCGGGTGCGGCATCCCATTACAAAAATAAATTCACAGCCGGTCGCTTGGATTTCAATGGGAGCATGGGACCGAATCCCAAGCAAATCCAACCGAAATGATGCGCAGCCCTTGCACCTCTCTGCAAATGCCCCAACAGGTCCGCAAACGTCTCCATTTGTCAGGGTTTCAAGCGAATGGTGATGAAATAGAAATCCCTTTCAAAGAGCGCCAAAGAGGTCGAGGGATCATCGGAAACCCATTTTGTGAGATCGAAAAATCTCAACCCAAGCGATCCTATGAGAACCCGGCATTACCTGCTGATCGCCACCTTGACGGCGATCCCCACCCAACTCCTGCTCGCAGGAGATCCCACGACGGACTCCCCCGCCGCGACCAAAACCGTCACGTCCGATCCCACCGATCCTGAGGGAGATTTCAAATTCTCCCTCAGCGCCGGCTACGAGTCCCGCCACATCTACCGGGGCGCCGACTCCAGCCTGGGCGCCGCCAACCTCTGGCAGGGCATCGATGTCGACTACAAGGACTTCTTCCACTTCAACCTCTACCACGGCAGCGGCCTCGGCTCCAAGTATGAGGAGCTCACGCCCAGCGCCTACATTCACCATGACTTCGGTCCGGTCGATGCCGCCTTCGGGGTGATCTGGTATCACTTTCCCGACTACCATTCGTCCGACAGCGTGGAGTACTACCTGCGCTTCTCGCACGACTTCAAGAACGGCATCGGGACCTGGCTCCACGTCGGCTACAATCAGGATGCCGACGGCTACTATGAGGAGTTCGGAGTGAAATACACCAAGGACATCACCGACAAGCTGTCGATCTCACCCTACACCGCGATCGCCTTTTCCCAGCACTACCGCGGCACCGGGGACGACGGACTCGACCAGATCACCGTAGGGCTGAACGCGCCCTACAAGATCACCCCGCGCCTGACCGCCACGCCTGCCGTGGGACTCGCGCTGCCGATGGATACCTTCGACGGCGACAAGGAGCTCTGGGGGGCTTTCACGCTCTCCTTCAAGTTCTGAAAACCACCGCACTTCTCTCTCAACTGTCAACCAACCCAAGTCATGAACGCCTATCTCGCAGAATTCGTCGGCACCGCCATCCTGATCCTCCTCGGTAACGGGGTGGTCGCCAATGTGGTGCTCACCAAAACCAAGGGCAACAACGGCGGCTGGATCGTCATCACCGCCGGCTGGGCCATGGCCGTCGGTCTCGCGGTCTACGCCACGGGCCGTATTTCCGGCGCCCACCTGAACCCGGCCGTCACCATCGCCCTCGCCGCGGGCGGAGGTTTCTCCTGGAGCCTGGTTCCCGGCTACATCGCCGCCCAGATCGCCGGCGGCATCGCCGGTTCCACCCTGGTCTGGCTCACCTACCTCAGCCACTGGGGACTGACCCAGGATAAAGGGGGCAAACTCGCCTGCTTCAGCACCGGCCCGGCCGTCCGCGCCACCGTGCCGAACTTCATCACCGAGTTCATCGGCACCGCCATGCTGGTCTTCGCCGTCATGGCCATCGGCAAGGTCGATGCCGGTTCCCTCGTCGCGGTCGGCAAGCCCCTCGCCAGTCTGAATGCCTCCTGGTGGTCCCCTGCCCTGGTTTCGGCCACGGTCTTCGCCATCGGCCTCTCGCTCGGCGGACCTACCGGCTACGCGATTAATCCCGCCCGCGACCTCGGACCGAGAATCGCCCATGCAATCCTGCCAATCGCGGGTAAGGGTTCCTCTGACTGGGGCTACGCCTGGATCCCCGTCCTTGGCCCCATCGCCGGCGGTCTCGCCGGAATCGGCCTCTTCAACCTGCTCGGCTTCGCCGCCTGATCCAACCCACCCAGAAACCTTCACGATCCGCAACCCATGAATCCCAAATACATTCTCGCCCTCGACCAGGGCACCACTTCTTCCCGTGCGATCCTCTTCGACAAGAGCGGCGCCAACATCGCCACCAGCCAGAAGGAGTTCCGCCAGATCTATCCCCAGCCCGGCTGGGTCGAGCACGACCCGATGGAAATCTGGTCGAGCCAGCGCGCCACCATGTCGGAGGTGGTCAGCAAGTCGAACGTCTCCTACCGCGACGTCGCCGCCATCGGCATCACCAACCAGCGCGAAACCACCATCGTCTGGGAGCGCGAAACCGGCAAACCGATCTACAACGCGATCGTCTGGCAGGACCGCCGCACTGCCGATTTCTGCGCCAAACTGAAGCGCGAGGGCAAGGAGGAGCTCTTCACCGCCAAGACCGGCAAGCGCCTCGACCCCTACTTCTCCGGCACCAAGGTCCGCTGGATCCTCGACCACGTCGACGGCGCTCGCGATCTAGCCAAGCAGGGCAAGCTCGCCTTCGGCACCGTCGACAGCTGGCTGGTCTGGAAGCTGACCGAGGGCAAGGTCCACGTGACCGATGCCACCAATGCCTGCCGCACCCTCCTCTACAACATCCACGAAGGCCACTGGGACGATGAGCTGCTAGAGATCCTCGACATCCCAAAGGAGATCCTGCCCGAAGTACGCTCCTGCTCGGAGATCTACGGCGAAACGGAATACGGCACGCCGATCGCCGGCATGGCGGGCGACCAGCATGCCGCTCTCTTCGGCCAGGCATGCTTTGAAAAGGGCATGGCCAAGAACACCTATGGCACCGGCTGTTTCATGCTGATGAACACCGGCACCCAGGCCGTCGCGTCGAAGAACAACCTGCTCACCACCATCGCGTGGAAGATCGGCGACAAAACCGAGTACGCCCTGGAAGGCTCCATCTTCATCGCCGGCGCCCTGATTCAATGGCTGCGCGATGAAATGAAGATCATCGCGTCCGCACCGGACTGCGACAAGCTCGCCGCCACGGTCGAGGACAGCGGCGGCCTCTACATCGTCCCCGCTTTCACCGGTCTCGGCGCCCCGCACTGGGATCCGTATGCGCGCGGCGCGACCTTCGGCATCACCCGCGGCACCAACCGCGCCCACTTCTGCCGCGCCGCGCTGGAAGCGATCGCCCTGCAGAGCGCGGATCTGATCAGCTCAATGGAAAAGGACAGCGGACTGAAACTCGCGGAACTCCGCGTCGACGGCGGTGCTACGCGCAGCGACCTGCTCCTGCAGATCCAAGCCGACATCCTCGGCACCAAGGTCATCCGCCCGAAGAATACCGAGACCACCGCGCTCGGGGCCGCCTACCTCGCCGGCCTCGCCGTCGGCTTCTGGGAGTCGCGTGAAGACATTGCCAAAAACTGGCAGGTCGACACCTCCTACGAACGCAAGGCCTCGGAAGAATCCGTCACCAAGCTCCGCAAGGGCTGGGACAAGGCCGTCACCCGCTCCCTGAAATGGGAGGACCCGAACGAAGCCCACGAAGCCTGAAAAAGAAAGAACCCGCCCGGCACGCGGAGGGTGGCCTCTCCGCGTGCCCTCCTCTTCCCTCAACCTCCACTCCCATGTCATTCTCCCGCTCCGAACACCTGGCCGCCATCAAGGCGCGCACGGAACCTTTTGATTTCATCATCGTCGGCGGCGGCGCCACCGGACTCGGCGCCGCGGTCGATGCCGCCACCCGCGGCCACAGCGTCGCCCTCATCGAGATGGCCGACTTTGCCAAGGGCACGTCCTCGCGCTCGACCAAGCTGGTCCACGGCGGCGTCCGCTACCTGAAGCAGGGCAATGTCAGCCTCGTCCTGGAAGCCCTGCGCGAACGCGGCCGCCTGGCCAAAAACGCCCCGCACCTGGCCCACGATCTCGCCTTCGTCATCCCGAACTACAAATGGTGGGAAGGCCCCTTCTACGGCATCGGCATGAAGGTCTATGACCAGCTCGCCGGCAAGCTCGGCCTCGGCCCCAGCCGCATCCTTTCCCGGGAGGAAACCATCGAGGCCATCCCGACCGTCGAGACCGAGCACCTGACCGGGGGCGTGGTCTATCACGACGGCCAGTTCGACGACTCGCGCCTCGCCATCGACCTCGCCCAGACCGCCGCCGAGCACGGCGCTTTCCTGGTCAACTACACCCGCTGCGTCGGCCTGCTGAAGGAGAACACCTTCATCACCGGCGTCCGCGCCATCGACAACGAGACCGGCGAGGAATTTACCATCCGCGGCAAAGCCGTGATCAATGCCACCGGCGTCTTCGTCGATGCCCTCCGCAAGCAGGACGTCCCGGACGCCAAAAGCATCGTCGCCGTTTCCCAGGGCATCCACATCGTGCTGCCAAAGGAATTCCTGCCCGGCAAGGCCGCCATCATGATCCCGAAAACCGAGGACGGCCGCGTGCTCTTCGCGGTGCCATGGCACGACCACGTCGTCGTCGGCACCACCGACACCCCGCTGCCGGAGCACAGCCTGGAGCCGCGCGCCCTGCCGGAGGAAATCGCCTTCATCATGGAGCACTGCGCCCGCTACCTGACCCGCGATCCGAAGCCCGAGGATGTGCTCTCCGTCTACGCCGGTCTCCGCCCGCTGGTGAAAGCCGGCGATGGCCAGGACACCGCCGCCCTTTCCCGTGACCACACCATCCTGGTCTCCGAGTCCGGCCTCATCACCGTCACCGGCGGCAAGTGGACCACCTATCGCAAGATGGGCGAGGACGTCATCGACCAGGCCGAAATGGTCGCCGGCGTGGAAAGCCGTCCCTGCCACACCGTCGACCTGCCGATCCACGGCTGGACCCACCAGCCGATCCCGGAGCCGAACCTCCAGGTCTACGGCAGCGAGGCCGCCAACATCCGCGCCATGATCACGAAGGACGGCGCGCTCGGTCAGCGCGTCCACCCCGCTCTCGGCCTGACCCGCGCCGAAGTTCTCTGGCACGTCCGCGAGGAAATGGCCCGCACCGTCGAGGACGTCCTCGCCCGCCGCAGCCGCAGCCTCCTGCTCAATGCCCGCGCCAGCCAGCAGGCCGCCCTCATCGTCGCCGCCATCATGGCTGAAGAACTCGGCAAGGACTCCGCCTGGGAAAAGCAGCAGGTCGACGACTACCAGCGCCTGTCCCAAGGCTACATCTTCGGAACTCCCGAATCCACCCTTCAGCCGCAAGGCTGATTCATGAGCATTCCCCCTGCCGCCGCACGGCAGCCACCGGAGGGGGGACACTCTTGTCCCCCTGCTCCCCGCCGCCTCGTCTGGCCCAAGGAAATCGCTTCCGAACCTCACCCGTCCTCCCCTCTTCGAGCCCTGCAAGGGCTCCTCGTCAAAGCGCAGGGTGAAACCATGAAATCTACGACACCTGGCGTAGCTGCACTTTTGAAAGCGCAACAAACCTAGTTCCTGTGTACGGCCTGAAGCAGCCGCCTCCGGTCCGCTCAAACCAGTCCCTTGTCCCGGCAATAGCGAGCCACCGTCTCCTCAACCGTGGGCAGATCACCGAACAACTCCCTCTGCTTTTGGGGATCGCTGCTGACATACCCGCCCTTCCGCAACCACGCCACCACAGCCAGGCTATCCCGCAGACGCGGCAGGAACGGGGTCACCAGCGGCAGCACGGTGAAAAGCAGGCGCGGAAAAGCAGGTTTGGCCACCACCGGTCTACCCAGAACCCGGGTGAAGGCCGCAGCCACCATCGCTCCGGTGGCCGGAACGTCACAGCCGATATCCACGCTCTGGTTCAGAGCCGAAGCCGGAAGCTCGAGCGCAGCCTGGGCTGTATACCGGGCCAGGTCCCGGGAGTAAACCAAGGCCATGGGCACGCCCGGAACAATGTCCGGGAACACCCCCTTCCGGATCCTCTCGGGCACAATGTCCCTGGCCCGGTCCAGGAAAGCCCCGGCCCGCAGGGAGAGGTACGGCTGGCGCTTCTCGGCCAGGTATTTCTCAGTCTCGAATTTCTGATAGAAATGAGGAACTTGGGATGCCTTGTCGCACTCAAGAATCGAAATCAGGACAAATCGCGGCACACCCGCATCCCGGGCTGCGTCCACCAGGCTCCGGTACCCCTCGGTGTCCGCCCGGGAGTTGTCGCCTTTCGTCCGGGCAGAGTGAGCGCTGAAGCCGGCCGCGCTCGCGACCACTGCAGCCGCCCGGGGTTCGGCTGCCATGGCTCGCTGCAGGGAGGCTGGATCATTGAGATCGGCCACCACAAAATCCGTCACTCCGAGGGATTCAAGTTTCGTGCGGCTGCTGGTCGCCCGGACCATGGCTCTTACCCGCGCGCCCTTTTCCAGCAGGGCTTTGACAATGTCGGCACCCAGGGTCCCCGAGGCTCCCACGACTGTGACTGTTCTCGTTTCCATGGTTGCATCAAATCTTCGGACTTTATCAAAGCATGACATCGCTCCGGCAGACGCAATTGATTGCATTTTCTTGAGCCGTCAAGCCCTGCCCCGCAGATCAGCGAGGTCTGCCAGTATACTACCTGGTCGCCGCGAAAGAGCGCCGCCTCTTCCAGATGTCGGCAAGACCTTCTGACTTCGATCATCCCGCCAGTCCCTTCACCACTTCCTCCAGCGCCGTCTCCCCCACGACCTTCTCGGTTCCCTTCGCTTCGAAATCGATCCACCCGCTGTTAAACCCATCCAGCATCTCGATCCGCGGCCCGGTCCGGTCCGCCGGCATCCCCTGTCCCTCGAAAATAGCCGCCCATTCCTCCCTCGCCACCGCCTTCGCCCGCACCGGCCGGTCCAGCACCCGCGAGAAAACCGCCGCCGCATCATCCTGCGAATACCGCCGCGGCCCTTCCAGTTCCAGCACCCGCCGTCCCGTCCACGGCTCCTCTAGTATTTTCGCCACCAGCTGTCCGATATCCCGCGTCGCGATCATCGGAAACTCCCGGTCCAACGGGGTCAGATACGCATCGATCCCGCCCCTCTCTCTCGCAGTGGCGACGTCCCACTCGAAGTTCTCCATGAACCACGCCGCGCGGATGAACGCCCGGTCGATCGACAGACTGCCCAGCGCTTCCTCCAGCATCTGACACTGCGTGATCAGCCCCAGCCCGCCCGGATGCTGCGCTCCCACCGAGGAAAGACCCACCACCCGCCCCGGCCGGGCCGCCTCCAGCGCCGCACGCACGGACACCAGCACCGCCGCCGTCTCCGGATAGCCTGCCGCCGGCGCGAAATTCGGCGGCACCATCACGAAGACGCCGTCCGCCCCGCGGAATGCCTCCACCAGGCTCGCCGTGTCGAGTGCATCGCCGGTCACCAGCTCGACTCCACGCCCTTCCCATTCCCGGGTCTTTGCCCTGTCGCGCACGATGCCGCGGACCTTGGCTCCGCTTTTCAGCAGCGCCCTGGCAGCGGCTCCGCCAACCCGTCCCGTGATGCCCATGATCGTAAACGTTTTCATATTGAGTATTGGTTCGGCCCTCATCATGCCACCAGTTCTTCATTTCAAAAACGCATTGATCTCATTGCAATCATGCCTGAGAATCATCCTTAAATGGCCTTCGACTCACGCCTCCTCTCCGGCCTGCCCATCCTTGCCGCCGTGCTGGAGGCCGGCAGTTTCGTCCGCGCCGGGGAAAGCCTCGGCCTGACCCAGTCGGGCGTCAGCCGCGCGATCCAGCGTTTGGAAGAGCGCCTCGGCATCCGCCTCTTCGAGCGCACCTCAAAGGCCATGCGCCTCACCGAGGACGGCAGTCGTTTCTGTGAGCAGGCCCTCCCCCTCCTCACCCAACTCGAAGAAACCGCCGAGAACCTCCTCCACGACTCCGGCCAGGTCCGCGGCCGCCTGCGCATCAATGTCGACGGCACCATCTCCCGTCTCTTCCTCGCCCCTCGCATCGGCGAATTTCTCGCCGCCCACCCCGGCCTGCAGTTCGACCTCCAGGTCCAGGACCGCATCGGCGATCTCGTCGCCGGCGGCTTCGATGCCGCCATCCGCCTCGGCGACCCGGAGCCCTCCTCCCTCATCGCCCGCCGCCTCCTCCAGGTCCGCGTCCTCACCTGCGCCTCACCCGCCTACATCGAGCTCCACGGTTTGCCAAAGAAGCCAGCCGATCTCGCCCTCGGCCACGAGGGCATCCTCTACCGCGACCCAGCCACCGGCCGCCCCTTCGCCTGGGAGTTCCACCGCGGCGCGGAAAAGGTCACCGTCGATATCCCCGGCCGCCTCACCGTCAACGACGCCCTCACCCACCTCGAAGCCTGCGCCGCCGGCCACGGCCTCGCCCAGCTCGTCGACCTCGGCCTTGCGCCGTACTTCGACACCGGCCGCTTGGTGCATGTCCTGCCGAAATGGTCGGACGAGCTCTTTCCCGTCTACGTCTACTATCCTTCCCGTCACTTCGTCCCGGCGAAGCTCCGCGCCTTTCTCGACTTCCTCGTCGTCACCCTCCAGGCGCCAAACGGCTGACCGTTCCCATGACGCCGGACCTTCCGGCGTCTCCGATGACACCACTCATCGTGCCGGCAGATGCTTCAGCATCTCCTGGAAGCCCGCCTCATATTCCTTCCGCGTCCGTTCATCGATGCTCTTCCACTGGCTCCGCGGCGCAAACCGGACCTTCTCACTGCTGAAAGCATCCGTCCCGGTGAGCGCAATCCAGCGCGCATCGTAGTTCCGCCCCAGGGTGCGATCCTTCGACAGCACCCGCGCCACCGTTGCCTTCAGCTTGCCGATGTCCTGGAAAGCATACGGATTGATCTGGGGCCCGAAGCGCTCGTTCAGCGCGCTCACCGCCCGCTTTGCGCTCGGGTCCTGCGCCTTGTTGGCATCGCTGCGCGCCCGGAGCTGCCCCAGGTAGAACCACTCCACCGCCTCATCCTTCCGTCCGCTGCGGACCAGCGCGTCGGAAAGCGCATACAGCACCGCGGGATGGTAGGCTCCCGGATTGGCCGTCACCCGGGCCACCGCGCCGCGGTCGCCTTCCATCAGATGCCTCACCTCCTGGTTTGAGTCCTCCACCTTGATCGTGGCGAACTCTCCCTTGGGTTCGATGGCCGTGCGCGTCGGAGCGGCGCAGCTTGCCAGGACAACGAAAGCGAGCAGAGGAAGATATTTCATGGTTCGCCGCGCATCCTTACCCACCACCCCAGACAGGTCAAAACCCGCAATCACTCGTTCTTGAAATAACTGACTTCACCTCATCCGGGCCACCGCTTCAGCTCCGCCTCCCAAGGATCCAGCCCCTGCCACCGCTCCCGGTGCAGCAGATCGCCAAAGGCATTCACCTCCGCGATCGCGAAGCTCCTCCCTCCCGCCCCGATCATCAGATCCACGCCACAATAGTGGCAGCCGGGAAACGCCGCCGCTGCCGCCACGGCCACCCCCATCGCGCGCGCCCACCTTTCAGGCCCCAGCGAATCCCTCACCGCCTGCAGCTCTCCACGCGTGTTGTGCAGATGCAGATTCGTGACCGGCTGCCGGCTGGTCCGCACCGCAATGTGAGCCGCTTCCCCGGCGATGACCACCACCCGCAGGTCGAAGGATCTTCCCGCCAGGGTTGCCTTCGGGAACCAGCGCTCCATCAGCGCCCGCTGACGACCTACGGCATCCACCGTAGCCCGGACCGCAGCTTCACCATCGATCCTCCGCAGCCGCTTCGAATTGAACACCCGCACCTCCCCGCCGGACTCGTCCACCACCGCGGAACTCACCGCCCGCCAGCCGCCCCGCCGGTTCCGCGAAATCGCCATCACCCCGGATGCCGATGACCCATGACAAGGCTTCAGAAACACCCGGTCCCAAACCCGCCCGTCCATCGCCGTGACCAGCTCGTCGAAACCATCGCAAATCCATCCCCCCTCCGGCACCGGCACTCCCCGCTCGCCAAGAATCCGCCGTGTCGCCTCCTTGTCGAAAAGCGCCGCGACCTCCCCCGGATTATTCATCGCCCGCAGCCCCAGCCGCTGGCACGACTCCCCGATCCCCCTCAGCACCTGCCCCCAGCCCAGATACCACTGCCGCTGATAGCGCAGTTCGCCCTCGTCCGCCGCCAGCCGCGCACAATCCTCCTCCGCCAGTATCGGATATTTCCCCTCCCTCCGGCACTCCGCCGCGCCCCGCGCCAGCAGCAGCCGCTCCACCGCTGCCGCCTCGGCCGGCGTCTCGATCCGCAGGCAATCCACTCCCCGCAGCGCCTCCGCCGGATCGAAATCCGCCGCCAGCCAATGCTCCCACGGGATCACCCGCAGCGCGTCAAATCCCTGCGACCGGCACGCCGCGGCAAAGCCCAGCGCCCTCCGGCTGCCGGGATTCGCCAGCAGCGCAAACCGCGATTTTCCGCTCATCATTCACCCACCGCCACATAGTAGTGGGGCTCGCCATCCCAGTCATCCGGCTCCTCCTGGCCACCCACATCCACCCGCGGACCCAGCGCTGCCAGCCGCGGCAGAGTCGCGTCCGTCAGGTAGTTCCGGTAAAGGTTCAGCTTCGCCAGCTTGCGGACCCGCGGACTTGCGATCAGCGCTTCCGCCCCCGCGTCCGACAGCGTGCCGCCGGAGAGATCGAGTTCCTCCAGCTGATCCAGCAGCGGATCGTTCGCGACCGCCGGCGCAATCTCGTCGGCGATCTCGCTGTTGCGCAGACCCAGGTACTTCAGCTTCGGAAACTGACCTGGCTCCAGCAGCCGCATCACATCGTCCAGCGAGCCATTCCAGCCATACTCGTCCGTCCCCAGCCACACTTCCAGGTGCTCCAGATTCGGAAACGAACTCGCCGAGATCTGCTGCAGGACCGCAGCAGGCAGGCCGCCGGTTTCGATCACCAGCTTCTTCAGCCCCGCGTTCGTGCACGGCGTCAGCAACAGGTGCGCGCCACCCCGCACCCGCAGTTCCTCCAGGTTCGGAAAGGCCGCGAGAATCAATCCAACGTCGCCCTGCTCGATCCACGACATCTCATTCTCTTCCTGCAGGATGTCTCCCAGGAAAATCCCCCGCAACGCGGTCAGCCGGGGCGCGCCGGCCACCAGCGCCTGGATCGCCTCGTCAAAGGAAGCGCCCGCATCCCCCGGCATGCCCAGCACGATCGCTTTCATCGCCGGCGCCTCCGGCAGCGCCAGGTAAGCCTCCAGCACCTCCGTCGTAAACGATTCATCGTCATACGAAAAACCCAGCCGGTGGATCACCGCTCCGGGCTTGGCTCCGGTCTGATACTCTTCGACCGGCAGGCCGAACCACTCAGTCATGTGATCGTCTATCATCGGATGAAATACGTGCGTGCGAACTTTGACCGTTCTGCTACCCGTTCCCGCCTGTGATGGCAAACTTTTCTCCTGCGTTCCGGGTCACCGGAGTGAAGGCGGTGGCGTTCGATCTGGACGACACCCTGTTTGACCGCCGCTCCGCATTTCAAAAGCTGTTAGAGAACTGGCTGGGAGCTCCGGAAGTCGCCGCCGCCCTGCCGGAGATCCTCGCCCACGATCAGGACGGACGCACGCCCCGCCGCGAGTTCCTCGGCTGGCTCGCCAGCCGCTTCCCGGCTCTGTCCGGTGATCTCCACCACCGCTTCCGTCACGAGTTCACCACCCACATCGTCCCCGACCCGGCAGCCCTCGAATTGCTCGCCGCCCTCAAAAAAGCGGCACTGCCCCTGGCCCTCCTCAGCAATGGCGCCGCCGCCTTCCAGCTTGCCAAACTGCGTGCCGCGCAAGCCGCTTCCTTCTTCTCAAAAAGCCATCTCCTCTTCTCCAGTTCCCTCGGCCTCGCCAAGCCCCACCCTCACGCCTTCGCCGCTCTCGCCACCCGCCTCGCCCTCCCTCCGCACGAAATCCTCTTCGTCGGCGATGACCCGCTGCGCGACATCGCCGGCGCCCGCTCGGCCGGCTTCCAGACCTGCCTGCTGGCGAGACGTCCCGGCCGTACTGCGGACGACAGCCCGTCCATCGCATCCCTCACCGGTCTCATCCCCCTCCTGAACCTCCTGCCGGGATGAATATGAACCCCATCATCGGCAGCCATGACCTGGTGTGGCTGGTGCTCGACTCCCTCCGCTACGACGTCGCTCATCGCGAGATGACCGCGGGCAACACCCCGCACCTCGCCGCCCTCTTCCCCGGCGGCTGGGAAAAACGCTATTCACCCGCCAGCTTCACCTACCCGGCCCACCAGGCTTTCTTCGCCGGCTTCCTGCCCACCCCCGCCGATCCCGCCGCCGACCCGGCCCGCCTCTTCGCGGTCCGCTTCGCCGGCAGCAAAAGCACCGGCTCCGGCACCTGTGTCTTCAAAGGAACGGACATCGTCTCCGGCCTCGCCGAACGCAGCTACCACACGCTCTGCCTCGGCGGCGTCGGCTTCTTCAATCAGCGCACCCCCCTCAGCCGCGTGCTGCCCGGCTACTTCGCGGAGAGCCACTGGACGCCCGCCACCGGCGTCACCTCCCCCACCTCGACAGAGACCCAGTTCGCCCTCGCCGCGCAACGCCTGCGCGAAATCCCCGCCACCACCCGCGTCTTCCTCTTCATCAATCTCAGCGCCATCCACTCCCCGAACCGCTGCTACCTCCCCGGAAAAAAACACGACGACCTCGACACCCACGCCGCCGCCCTCCGCTACGTCGACTCCTGCCTGCCCGTGCTGATCGCCGCGCTCCGCCAGCGCGCGCCATCCCACTTGCTCGCCTTCTCCGACCACGGCACGCTCTACGGCGAGGACGGCTTCACCGGCCACCGCACCGGCCATCCCGATGTCTACACCGTGCCCTACGCCGCCACTCTGCTC
>JAQGPE010000770.1 GCA_028293225.1 Akkermansiaceae bacterium
GATTTCCTGGATCAGCCAGTCGGCGTGATAGATGGACTTCAGCGCCTCCAGCATGCCGGCGGAGTGGACGGCCACGCAGCGGGCCTGGACCTCGGTGTAGCCGAAGCCCATCACCAGGCTCTCGTAGTTGCCGTCGAAGACCAGGCCGACCAGCTCACCGGCGCGATTGACGATCGGACTGCCGGAGTTGCCGCCAGTGATGTCCGCGGTGCTGACGAAATTGAAGGGCGTGTCCAGTTTCAGCGCCTTCTGCTGGTCGCGCCACACCGGCGAGAGATCGAAAGGCGGGGCGCCATCTTCGTGCTTCGAGCGCTCGTAGAGTCCGGAAAAAGTCGTGGTCCACGGGATCACGGTCTTGCCGCTCTGATAGCCCTTCGCCACGCCATAGGCCAGGCGCAGGGTGCCGGTGGCGTCCGGATAGATGGTGTCGCCGCCGAGCGCGAGCTGCGCCTGGGCGATCTTCTGGTGGGCCTGGACGCTGACTTCGCCGATGGCGTCGGACTGCTTGCGGAATGCGCGGGCGGGCTCATCGACCAGCTTGGCCAGCAGGATCAGCGGGTCCGTCGAGGCATCGACCGCTTTGCTGCCGCCGTCATACAGCGCGCGGCGTACTTCCACCTTTTCCAGAGTCGTTCCCTCGATCAGTTCCAGCGCGCGCTCGTGGGGCGCCTTGCCGGCCATGATCTGCGCCACCAGCGGATCGGCGACGCCGGCCTTTTCGCACAGCAGCGTCAGGGAATTGGTCAGCCGCAGCACTTCCAGGTCCTTGTAGACCGGCTCCTCGGAAAACAGGCCCAGCTCCATGGAGGCGCGCGCCTGCGACTGGAACTCGCGCAGACGTTCGCCGTCCGGCTTCGGGGTCTCGACTCCGGCGCGCAGCAAAGTACGAGCCTTGGCGTAGAGGGTGGATGAAAAGGCTTCGCCGGACTCCAGCATGCGGTCCCGGTCGTTCAGGGCATCGGCATCCTTCTGGGTCTGGGCGATCTTTGCAAAACCCTCGCCGGCGGATTTCCACTCCGGGCTCTTGGCCAGCTTGGCGCGGAAGACCTGCTCGTCCTTGGCCTTGTGATCCATGAAAGCGGGATCGAGCAGGCCCTCCAGCCGCGCCTGCGAGTTCTTGCGGCCATTCTGCACCCCGGTGATCATGCCGATCGCGCGGCGGTGGTTCTCCTTATCCCGGGCGGCCCAGGCGCTGAGAATGACTTCGCTGCGGTAGGTCTGCGCCAGCCGGTCCGGCAGGCCGTGATCGCGCATGTCTTCCAGCTCCGCCAGCGTGTTCGAGCGGTTGGTGCGGCCCGGGTGGCCGGCCACGAAGACCAGGTCGCCGTCCTGCGCGCCCTTCGCATTCCACTTCAGGTAGTCGGGGGTCTCCGCGGGCTTGCCGTCCTCGTAGACGCGGAAAATCATCATATCGAGACAGAAGCGCGGATACTCGAAGTTGTCCGGGTCGCCGCCAAAGGCCGCCGCAAAGGTGTCCGGTGCGAAAACCAGGCGCACGTCGGTGTATTTCTTGTAGCGGTAGAGATGATACGCGCCGCCCTGATAGAGGGTGACCACGTTGCTCTTCAGGCCGGTCTCGTCCTGGGATTTCTTCTCGATCGCCGCGATGGTCTTGCGCCGGGCGGCCACCGCTTCCTCCACGCTCTGCTGCGGCGTCACCGCGGCGTTCACCTGCGCGGTCACGTCCTCGATGCTCACCAGCACGTTGAGCTCGGTGTTCGGGCACTTCAGTTCACCCGCCTGTGAGTCCGCGAGGAACCCTCCCGCGAGCAGATCCTTCTCCGGCGTGCTGAGCTTCTCCACCTGGCCGCGGCCGACGTGGTGATTGGTCAGCACCAGACCGTGCGACGACACGAAGGAGCCGGAGCCGCCGCCGAACTTCACTGCCGAGCGCTGCAGGTGGTCCATCCAGCTCTGCTCGATCTTGAACCCATACTGGCTTTCCAGCTGCCGGACCGGCGGCCGGTTGAACAGCCACATCCCTTCGTCCGCCACGGCGGGAAGGAGGGCGAGGAGCGACAGGAGACCGACACGAGAAGAGATTCCGGGCATGCGCCGCGCAGCATGCAAAGCCCGTGCCACGCGCGCAACTCCGGCGGCAAATCGGCAGGTTAATTCAAAGAGCCACGGGAAATAAATACCTGACGGTTCATAATTCCCGTTGCACCCTCCGCCCGCTTGGCGCACTGCTGGGACGTGTCCTCCGTCCTACGCCGCACCGGCCCCTTCGAGCATCGGAATCCACGGCTCTTCATCTTCTTCACCACGCTCTACAATGCGCGGGCCTACTACCCGGTGCTGGCGATTTTCTTCACTGACCTGGGACTGACGCTGGAGCGCTTCGTGCTGCTGAACCTGGTCTGGGCGGCGGCGATCTTTCTGCTGGAAGTCCCCTCCGGCGCGCTGGCGGACACGCTGGGCCGCAAGGCGCTGCTGATCTTTTCCGCCGGGGCGATGGTGGTGGAAATGCTGCTGCTGCTGCTGGCGCCAAAGGATGGCGGGGCACTCCTGTTCGCCTTCTGCATCGTGAACCGCGCGCTGTCCGGGGCCTCCGAAGCGGCGGCGAGCGGGGCGGACGAGTCGATCGCCTATGACGCGCTGCCGGAAGAGGGGCGCAAGGAAGCGTGGGACGTGGTGCAGGGCGCGGCGATGCGCTGGCGGGCGAGCGGCTTCCTGATCGCGATGCTGCTGGGCGGGGTGCTCTACGATCTTTCCTGGCTGAATGCGCTGCTGGCGAAACTACCCGGACATCTGGCGGTGTCGCAGGCGATCGCGCACCGGCTGCCGGTGGCGGTGGTCTTCGTCCAGGCGCTGGTCTGCGTGGGCATCGCA
>JAQGPE010000782.1 GCA_028293225.1 Akkermansiaceae bacterium
GCCCCGCGACCCTCGCCGATGACCTGATGCGCCTCCCCGCCCAGCTTTGACTGATCCGGTTCCCGGCTGTTCACTTCGCACTTGTCACTTGCCACTTTTCACCGAGCGCGATCCACCCTCCCTCGTCGAACCTGAACTCACTTCGCGCCTCCAGATTCTTCCACTGATCACCGATCACTTCTTACCCACCATGCCCCCCGCCCCGTTCCTGCTCGGCATCGCCCTCATCTTCTGGGGGTGGATGACCGATCGCATGTGGGTGGCGGCGGGCTGTGCGCTGCTGATCGAAGCCGGCCGCTACTCCCGCATCCGCTGGCCCTTCAGCCAGGTCGCCTTCGTCCGTGCCTGGCGGCTCAGCATCTTCGCCATGGTCATCACCCTGGCGCTGGTTCTCATGCAGCGCGCGGACGTCCGCGCCATGGCCCGGGTCTTCTCCTGGCTGCCGGTGATCCTGCTGCCGCTCCAGTTTGTCCAGAGCTACGGGACCTCCCCGGTCATGGGCCTGGGGACCTTTTCCCTGATGGTCAGACGCCGCCGGGTGCACGCGGAAAAGTTCAGCCTGCCCTTTCACGAGACCTACTTCTCCTTCGGCCGCGTCTACCTCACCGGCATCCTGATCTCCTCTGCGCTGGGAGTGAACTCCTCCAGCCCCTTCTTCTTCCCGCTCATGGTCGGCATCATCGGCTGGGGCCTCATGTCGACCCGCTCCTTCTCCTGGGCCTACCTGCCGGTCGTCCTCTGCCTGTCGCTGATCCCCGCCGCCGGCGCCGCCTTCGCCGGCGGCCAGGGCCTGATGAAACTCTACACCCGCCTGATCAACTCCGGCAACAGCAGCCAGGGGGCCAATGACCGCTCCCGCACCACCAGCATGGGCGATCTCGGGGAAATCAAGCTCTCCGCCGAGATCCTCTGGCGCGTCCGCCCGCTCCAGGGCCTTTCACCGCGACTGCTACGGCTTTCCTCGTACCAGAACTACCTCAACGGCCGCTGGAACAACGAGACCCCGCCCGACGCCCGCAGCCTGGAGGCCGACTACCGCCAGCTCCCGGAAGTCCAGAACCCCGACAATCCCGACGATCCGGAGGACAAGTTCGTCCAGTGCTCCGCCGGCGGTGGCAATCTGGAGCTGGTCCGCTCCCATCTGCCGCGCTTCCACCTGCTCGGCAACTTTCCCGTCAAGGGCCTGATCCCCGTCCCGGGCAGCGCCACCGCTTTCCACAACGTCAATCTCTACACCGACCTCGACATGAACTCCATGGGCGGAGTCCGCTTCGACCCGGTCGATCCCCTGGTGGATGCCGATGTCCTGTGGAACAGCGACGCCTACTCCACCGAGCGCCCCCCGTGGCAGCGGACCCAGGCCGGCAAGAACGGCTACTCCTGGCCGGACCTCGAAATCCCGCGCAAGGAGCAGCAGACCATCGCCGCCGTCGCCGCGGACCTGAAGCTTTCCGAAGGCAGCCTGCGCGAGAAGATCGAACGGCTGCGCGGCTACTTCGCCGAACACTACCGCTACACCCTCTACAACGAAACGCCGAAGGTGATGAACGAGGGGTCCACCTACATCGCCACCTTCCTCACCGACACCCACCGCGGTCACTGCGAATACTTCGCCACCGCCACCGCCCTGTTGCTGCGCCAGGCCGGCGTGCCGACCCGCTACACCAGCGGCTTTGCCGTCGCCGAGTTCGACTCCTCGCGCAAAGAGTATCTCATCCGCGGCGTCCACGCCCACGCCTGGTGCCGCGCCTGGGACGCCGCCAACCGCCAGTGGATCGATGTCGACCTTACCCCGCCCGACTGGCTGAAGCGCGAGCCCGACCAGCGCAAACTCCTCCAGCCGTTCCTCGACTGGTGGAAGATCAACCAGGAGACCTTCCTCGCCTGGCGCAGCAAGCCGGGTCGCATGGCCATCATCACCGCCTGCCTCGTCGCCCCGGTGATCATCGCCCTCCTCATCATCGCCCGCATCCTCTGGCGCTCCCGCCAGAAGATCGGAAATGCCCGCGCCCTGCGCCGTGGCGCCACCGTCCTCGCCACCCCTCTCAGCGGCCTGGAAAGGCCTGCCCGCCGCGTCCTCGGCCACCGCCCGGACGGACGCCCCCTCGCCGCCTGGCTTACCGGACTTTCCGGACTCCTGGAAAAGCCGGAACTCCTCGGCGAAGCCCTGGACCTCCACCAGCGCGCCCGTTTCGACCCCGCCGCCCCGGCCGATCTCCAGGCCCGCCTCGCCGCTCTGACCCGCCAGCTCAAGGCCATGATCAAGCGCCTCCCCAAAAAGGCCGGCTGACCGGAAAGCGCAGCCCTCCTTTTGCGCCTCCCACAATCGCTTCCGGAGCGCTCCTTCCCCCAGGATCGCCGCAAATGAATAACGGCCTGGTTCCACCGCAGCGCGGAAAGGAGCGGGGGCTTTCCAGCCCCCCGTCAACAACCCCACGGCCGCAGGCCGCACTCTCCCAGGCAAGTAAGCCCCGTCTCACCGCAGCGCCGCGCCGGATGCCGGCCAAGTGGCTGACACGTCCCGTGGCTGCTCGAAAAAGCCCACGGCCGCAGGCCGCACTTCAGTTCAAAGAGCGCCGCAGGTGCGAAATGAGACAGCCAGGGGTGAAACCCCTGGTAGAGGCACCCGGCGAAGCCGCAAGACGGGCGCGCCACGGCGTCGCTTCTTTCTGCAGGCCTGGCGCGCTCGCTCTTCCTCCGCGGCCCGCTTCTCCCGAACCTCACCCATTTTGTTTCTCCATCGAATCCCTTAACCAACCTCACCCACTCCCGCCTTTCATCATCGTCATCAGCGCAATCTGCGGTTCCTCCTCCGAACCTCACCCAAGATCCGCCCTGAAAACCATCTTAACCAACCTCACCCATCTCCCGCCTTTCATCACCACCATCAACGTCATCTGCGGTTTCTCCCCGAACCACCCTCACCCATCATTCCCCTCAAAAATCGGTTCATCAATCAATCAGCGATCCCTGGCCAACCTCACCCAAAGCCAATCCTAACCCCATATCTCCTCCTACTCCGCTATCGTCTAACGGCTTGCTCTGCCTCTCCCCAGCCGCTTTCAACCTGATGCAAATTGGCGGGGTAGGAATCGTTCATTTCGGACATTTCAGCCCCCGCTGCCTTTGCCATGAAAAACCACCCGCTGTCCCGAATAGCCCTCACCCTCCTTTTCACCACTCTCGGATCCGCCTTTGTCCTTGCCGCCGATCTGGACACCCCAGCCCTCGCCGCGGCCACCGGCGGAGCGTCCCATTCGCTGTTCCTGAAGATGAACGGCACCGTCTTTGCCACCGGCTTCAACAACAACGGCCAGCTCGGCGACGGCACCCTCGTCGATGAGGAAGCTCCCGTCCCCACCCTCAGCGGCGTGGCGGCCATTGCCTCCGGCTTCGATCACAATCTTTATCTGAAGAACGACGGCTCCGCCTGGGCCTCCGGTTCGAATCAGGGCGGCCAGCTCGGCGACGGCACCAAGATCAATCGCCCCACCCCCGTTCCGGTCATGACCGGCGTCCGCGCCATCGTCGCCGGCCCCAACCACAGCCTGTTCCTGAAAACCGACAACTCGGTCTGGGCCGCCGGCCAGAATTCCAGCGGCCAGCTCGGCGACGGCAGCACCACCGACCAGGCCACGCCGGTCAAAATCATGGACGATGTCCGCTCCGTCGCCGCGGGCATCTACCACACCCTCTTCCTCAAAAACGACGGCACCGTCTGGTCCACCGGCGCGGCCACCTACGGCCAGCTCGGCGACGGCCCCAGCTTCGCCCGCGCCACCCCCAAGCAGGTCATGGCCGGGGTCAGAGCGATCGCCGCCGGATCCAGCCACAGCTTCTTCCTCAAAGAGGACGGCACCCTCTGGGGCTGCGGCTATAACGCCTACGGCCAGCTCGGCGATGGCTCCCGGGACAACCGCGGCCTGCCCGTCCAGTTGATGAACGACGTCCGCACCCTCGTCGCAGGCGAGTTCCACACCCTCTTCCTGAAAAACGACAGCACCGCCTGGTCCGCCGGCTACGACCTCGACGGCCAGCTCGGCGACGGCGCCTCCGGCGACCGGCCCGACCCCTTCCAGGTCATGACCGGCGTCCGCGCCGTCTACGCCGGCAAATCCCACAGCCTTTTCCTCAAGACCGACGGCTCCCTCTGGGGCTGCGGCAACAACGCCCGCCACCAGCTGGGCATCGACCCCGCGGACCGCTTCCCCGCCCTGATCACCCAGCTCGTCCCCGCTCAGGAAGCCGCCTGGCAGCTTCAGAACTTCGGCGCCGATCTCGAAAATCCCGCCATCGCCGCCTGGAGCGCTGATCCGGACCACGACGGTCTCAGCAACCTGCTGGAGCGCGCCTTCCACCTGTCCCCGCTAACCGCCGACAACCGCCCCATGACCGCCGGCGGAGCCACCGGCACGCCACTTTTCCAGGTCAACGGTAGTCTACCACAAATCCAGTACCTGCGCCTGAAAGCAGCCACCACCGGTCTCGGCTACACGCCGGAGACCTCCGCCGACCTCATCACCTGGACCGCCACCCCTGGGACGCCCGCGGTCACCGCCATCGATGACCAGTGGGAACTCGTCACCCTCCAGGACAGCGCCGCCACCGGCCAGGCCAAGCGCTTCACCCGCCTCCACATCACCGCCCCCTGATCCCTGCAAAGAGCGCCGCAGGTGCGAAATGAGCCAGCCAGGGGTGAAACCCCTGGAAACGATCGTGCGATCGCACGCACTTCGGTCGCTTGGCCGACCGCCCCCGGCACGCGGGACGCGCCATGGCGTCCCCGCAAACCCCGTCACACCCATGACTCGACAGCGCCCGGCCCAGTCCCTATCCCCTCTTCTCCGCGCCGCGCCGATCGATGCTCTTCAACAGCTACACCTTCCTGCTGGTCTTCCTGCCTCTGGCGGTGCTCGGCTTCCAGCTTCTCCGCCACGCTCCCAGGGCCGCCGCCTTCGCCTGGCTCGTCGCCGCCAGTCTGTTCTTCTACGGCTACTGGAACCCCATCTATCTGCCGCTGGTCATCGGCGCCTGCACGGTCAATTTCTTCCTCGGCGAATACCTGTCGCGCCACCAGGGCACCCAGCGCGCGAAATGGGTCCTGGCCGGCGGCGTCACCGCCAACCTGCTGCTGCTCGGCTACTACAAGTACACCGGCTTCCTGCAGGTGGTCATCGGCGAGGTCACCGGCACGACTCCGGACTGGGCCAAGGTGGTGCTGCCGCTGGGAATCTCCTTCTTCACCTTCCAGAAGATCGCCTACCTGGTCGACGCCTCGCGCGGCAGGACCAAGGAGTATCGCTTTCTCGATTTCCTGCTGTTCGTGTTCTTCTTCCCGCAGTTGATCGCCGGACCGATCGTCCATCACGGCGAGATCATGCCGCAGTTCCGCAAGAAGTTCCCGTGGGGGACCTTCAAGCGCGACTTCGCGATCGGGCTCGGGATCCTGGCGCTGGGGCTCTTTAAAAAGGTGGTCGTCGCTGACCGTCTTTCATCGATCGCCTCGCCGCTGTTCGACCTGGCCGGCAGCGGCTCGCGGCATCTGACCATGGCGGAGGCCTGGACCGCGGCGGTGTCGTATTCGCTGCAGCTCTACTTCGACTTCTCCGGCTACACCGACATGGCGATCGGCGCGGCGCGCTTCTTCGG
>JAQGPE010000806.1 GCA_028293225.1 Akkermansiaceae bacterium
AATAGATCTACGAAGAGCAGTCGGGCGAGCCGTTCAGTGGCTCCTTCTCACGTGGCGAGAGCCTGGAGCCGCTGTCGGCGCAGGCGGGTGGCAGCGAGGTCCAGATCATCCCGACGGTTTGCTTTGAAGACAGCGTTGGCCGGCTGGTGCGGAAGTTCGCCCGCGACGCTCCGCAGGTGATTGTGAACGTCACCAACGACGGCTGGTTCAAGGAAAGCATCGGCGCGGAGCAGCATTTTGCCAACGCCCGCTTTCGTGCGATCGAGCTGCGCCGGCCGTTGATCCGCTGTGCGAACTCCGGCGTCACGGCGGCGGTCGATACGCTCGGTCTGACCCGGAATCCGGATACCGGCAAGCCGCAGGAGCTGCGCGATGAGGACGGCAAGACCTTCTTCCGCGGTCACCTTTTCGCCGATATCGACATTCCGAAGCATCCGCAGTGGACGCTGTACTCGGCGATCGGCGACTGGGGCGTCATCGGTGCCGCGGTTGTCTCCTGGCTGTGGGCCATGCTGGTCGCCCGCCGCAATCGTCCGGTCCCGGCGGAGCCTCTCCAGTCTTTCGGCTGAGCTCCACTGATTTCATGAAACCGCGCAGCCACAATCGCATCGCCATGATCCTGTCGGTGCTGGCTGCGGGCTGCTTTGTGCTTTTCCACTTTCTGCCGCTGGCCACGCTGGGGATTCGCGGGCCGGATGTTGCGAAATTGGACCTCCCCGACAGTCTGCCGACCCAGGTCTGGAGCGACATGTGGTACTGGCTGACCCACCCGAAGGATCTGCTGGATGAGCCGCTGCTGCTGGCATTTACCCCGGCCTTCCTGCTGGCATCGCTGGGCTTCGCCGCGATGCCGTTCGTGATCCGGGCTTTGTCGCACTCCCGGCTGCTGTGGTGGACCGTGACGCTGGTCTGGTTCATGGCGGCGGTGGCGATTTGCTATGAAATGGTGGTGGTCTTTGAGCTCATCACCGCGCAGGTCAATGGCGAGGCTCATCTCGGCTCCGGCTTGGGCTGCCTCTTTCTCGGTCTGCAACTCCAGTTGGTGGCGCTGTTTTTCGTCCGCCGCTCCGGCGAGGTCGCCCGTTCGACTGAAATCCGCTGACAATCGGGGTCCCGTATAGCGGTTGCACCCCGGTCGCGCTCTGCTAGAAGGCCGCGTGGCCGTGCAGAGTGACGTCAGGGCAGTTCTTCAGTACATTCCCCAATTCCGCGGGAAGATCTTCGTCGTGCTTATCGACGCCGACCTGCTCCCGGAGCCGGCGGTCGCCGAGACGCTGCTGGATTTAGCCGCCCTGGAGGACGTGGGCGTGAAGCTGATCCTCGGCGTGCTGGGCGGCGACATCAAGGACCTCTACGACTGGACCCTGGAGTGTGAAATCATGGCCGCGCGCCTGCCGCATCCGCTGGGGCACCCGGGCTCCATCGAGGAAGCCCGCGCGATTCTCGGCCGCGGCCAGACCGTCGTGGCGGACGCCTCGTCGCACGATCCGCTCGACCCCCAGGTGGTCGATTTCACGCTCGGCATCGGCGCGGTGAAGCTCATCGCCCTGCTGGAAGAGGCCATCCTGATCGATGGCGAGCCCGTTCCGGCCGTCGGCGCCGCCCAGGCGAACGATCTGGCCGATTCCGGC
The DNA here is from genome assembly GCA_028293225.1 of Akkermansiaceae bacterium. Classification (GTDB taxonomy): domain Bacteria; phylum Verrucomicrobiota; class Verrucomicrobiia; order Verrucomicrobiales; family Akkermansiaceae; genus Haloferula. The sequence goes on from JAQGPE010000806.1 coordinate 1,632, forward strand.
AAGGTCACCGGCAGCGATCTGCTCCGCGCCGCCGCGGAGGCCTGCCGCCGCGGGGTGCCCCGCGTGCATGTGCTGAACGGCCGCCGCCAGGGCGTGCTGGTGGACGAGCTTTTCTCGAACGAAGGCGTTGGCACGATGATTCACGCCGACAGCTACCGTGAAATCCGCTCGCTGCGCGAAGAGGACATCCCGGAACTGCTCGGCATGATCGGGCGGTCGGTGCGCCGCACCAAACTCGTGGCCCGCAACTACGAGGACATCCAGGCGAAGATCGAGGACTACCAGGTGATGACCATCGACGATAACGTCGTCGGCTGTGTGGCCCTGCACGAGTACCCGGAGGACCATGCCGCGGAAATCGCCTGCCTGTATGTGAAATTGAATCACGAGGGCAGGGGATACGGGGCCGATCTGGTCCACTACGCTGAAGATCTGGCGCAGAAGCGGGCCATTCCGCGGGTCTTTGCCTTGACCACCCGGGCCGCCGATTTCTTCGAGGAGCGCCTCGGCTACACGCCCGTGGATTCATCGCATCTCCCGCCGTCCCGCCGGAAACTGCTGGAGGACAGTGGCCGCGACTCGAAGATCTACGAGAAGGGCATCAGCCCCGCCTCCTAGTCCGGCATTTTTGATTTCCCGGTTTCCCCCGGCCGCTCATCCGTGCAAGGGTGGCCGGAACCCATGAAGATCAAATTTTGCGGTGCCGCCGGGACGACCACAGGGTCGCAGCATTTGTTAGAGGTCAATGGAACCCGCATCCTGCTGGATTGCGGGCTCTACCAGGGCAGGCGCCAGGACAGCTATGAGGTGAACTGCAAGTTCCCGAATTTCGATCCGAAGGAGATCGATGTGGTGATCCTTTCCCATGCCCACATCGACCACAGCGGCAATCTGCCGAATCTCTGCAAGCAGGGCTTTGCCGGGAACATCTACACCACCTTTGCGACCCGCGACCTCTGCCAGATCATGCTGGCGGACAGCGCCCACATCCAGGAGCAGGACACCGAGTGGCTGAACAAGGATCGCGCCAGGGACGGGCTGCCGCCGGTCGAGGCGCTGTATCTCCGTGAGGACGCCGAACGCTGTCTGCGCCAGTTCGTGACCATCGGCTACGAACGGCCCATTCCGGTCGCCGATGGCGTGACGCTCACCTTCTACGATGCCGGCCATATTTTGGGCGCGGCCCAGGTGCTGCTGGAAATCGCCGACAAGGAGGATGGCGGCAAAAAGAAGCGATTCCTTTTCTCCGGCGACATCGGCCGCGGCGGCAATGAAATCCTCCGCGATCCGGCCACCGTCAGGGATGTGGACTTCGTGCTCATGGAAAGCACCTATGGCGGCCGCGAGCACGAACTGCCGACCGGAGCGACCGATGAGTTCGGCGCGATCCTCGCAGAGGCCCTGGCGCGCGGAGGCAAGGTCCTGATCCCGGCCTTCGCGGTCGAGCGGACCCAGCAGTTGCTCTACATCCTGAATCAACTCTTCACTTCGGGAAAATTGCGCCCCGTGCCGGTCTACGTGGACAGTCCGCTGGCGGTGAACGCGACGGAGATCTTCCGCATTCATCCGGAATGCTTCAACGAAACCGTCTACCGCTTCCTCTTCGATCAGAGCGATCCGTTCCTCTTTGACGGCCTGCATCTGATCCGCGCGGTCACGGAATCGAAGAAGCTCAACGACGTCACCGGACCCTGCATCATCATCTCGGCCTCCGGCATGTGCGAGGCCGGCCGCATCCGCCACCACCTCCGCAACGGCCTCGACGATCCGCGCAATACCGTCTTTTTCGTCGGCTACTGTGCGGAGCATACCTTGGGCCGGGCGATCCGCGACGGCGAGCCGGTGGTAAATATTTTCGGCAAGCCCTGCCGGGTCCGGGCGACGATCGAGGGCATCGACTCCTTCTCCGGGCACGCCGACCATTCGGAACTCCTTGATTGGTTTCGCCGTATCACCGGAGCGAAGTCCCAGGTGTGGCTGGTGCACGGCGAACCGGAACGTTCCGCGGCTCTCCAAACCGCGCTGCGCAAGGAGCACCCCGGAGAAATAGGAATTGCCGAACTGGGCAAAACGGTGGTGTGGTGACGCTTTCTTACGTGAATCGACGCACCAAATGATTTTTTAACAGTCTTTCCGTCGATTTTTTCCCAAGAAAGTACCTAGCAGCCCGT
>JAQGPE010000810.1 GCA_028293225.1 Akkermansiaceae bacterium
TATGCGAAGATGCTCGGAGTCACCTCCGGCCATCTCAATGACACCGTGAGCGCCCAAACCGGCAGGCCGGCCGGCGCCCTCATCCGCGAGCGGATCCTGCTGGAAGCGCGACGCCTGCTGCTCCACTCCGAACTGCAGATCGCCGAAATCGCCTACCACCTGGGCTTCGGTGATCCCTCCTATTTCGCCCGCTTTTTCCGCCGCGAAGACGGGCGGCCACCCGGCGACTTCCGGATGGAAATCCGCGAAAAATACCGGTCAGAGCCGGAATCGTCCGCTTGAGCTTCGTTGTGAGGTGAAAGGAGTGCCCGCACCGTGAGCGCATGCTCATGGATCAACACCTGCTTATTGTCGGAGGCACCTCTGGAATCGGGCTGGCTCTGGCCGAGGCCGCCGTGGATGAAGGCGCCCGGGTCACCATCGCGGGCCGGGATGCCGGACGCCTGGAAGAAGCCGTGCTGGCGATCGGCGGCGATGTCCGCGGAGAAAGCGTGGACGTTTCCGATGAGGACTCGATCAAAGCGCTGTTCGCCCGTGTCGGTCCGATCGACCACCTCATCGCGACGCCCGGCTTTGACCACAGTCCTGCGCTCGTCGCCGAGGCCGACGCCGCGGTGGTGGAGAAGCTCTTCCGCACCAAGTTCCTCGGCCAGTATCTGCTGGCAAAACACGCGGTGTCCCAACTCAGCGAGTCCGGCTCCATCACTCTGACCTCCGGCGTGCTCAGCACCCGCCCCGCGGCCGGCTTTGCCGCGCTCGCCTCCGTGAATGCAGGGATCGAAGCGCTCGGCCGCACGCTGGCGCTCGAGCTCTCTCCGCGGCGGGTCAACGTGGTCAGCCCCGGCGTGATCGATACCGGCAAACGCTTCGCCCATCTCGAGGCGGCTGAGCGCACCACGAAGCTTCAATCGACCTTCGGCGATGCCCTCCCGGTGAAACGCGTCGGCCTGCCGCAAGACGTGGCCCAGGCCTACCTCTTCGCCATGCAGAACCCCTTCCTCACCGGTCAGACTCTGACCGTCGATGGCGGAAACAGCGTCCGCTGAAATCCTTTTCCCACATCCCCAATGACCACCGATTCATCCCACCCGTTGTCCCGTCGCTCCTTCCTCACCCAGGCAGGCGCCGGGAGCGTCGGCCTGGCCGCGGCCAACCTCATTGCCGCTCCTGGCGATCCCAAAAAGAAATCCGAGGTGCACGGCGAAAAGTGGCCGCACGAGGCGCGTCTCGCGATTTCCATCTCGATGCAGTTCGAGGCCGGCGGCCAGCCTGATTTCGGCGCCGACAGTCCGTTCTCCATCGCGCCGGTTCCCGAGCCCTATCCCGATCTCCCGGCCAGAACCTGGTTCAAGTACGGCTATCGCGAGGGCATACCGCGCCTGCTCGATCTCTGGGACAAGCACGGCATCAAGGTGACCTCCCACATGGTCGGCGGAGCGGCCCGGAAAAACCCACAGCTAGCCAAGGAAATCGTCGACCGCGGGCACGAGGCCGCCGCCCACGGCATGACCTGGCAGCCGGAATTCGCCATGTCCCGCGAGGATCTGAAGACTTTCATTTCCGATGGGGTCAAGGCGGTCTTCGACGCCACCGGCCAGCAGACCATCGGCTACAATGCCAACTGGCTTCATCGCAGCGTCCACACCCTGCCGGTGCTGCAGGAGCTCGGCTTCCTGTATCATGTCGATGACCTCAGCCACGACGAGCCGACCCTGGTGCCGGTCAACGGGCAGGACTTCGTGGTCGTGCCCTACACCATCCGCAACAACGACATCATGCTCATCGAGGGGCGGCACTTTTCCAGCGGCCAGTTCCTGGAGCAACTCAAGCACGAGTTCGATCAGCTTTACGCCGAGGGGGCCACCCGCCGCCGCCAGATGTCGATCAGCACCCATGACCGCATCGGAGGCACGCCAGCGATGGTACGAGTGATGGATGAATTCCTTACCTACGCAAAATCGCATCCGGGCATCTGGTTTGCGCGAAAGGACGAGATCGCCCGCTTCGCCAAACAGAGCCCGTTAACCCCGCGCGATAGCGAAGAGACCTGAGCGACCAACGTGCTTCGCACGGGCGGAATCCGTGCCATTCAATCGATGCCCTCAAATCGGCCTCCCCAGCGAAGTTGGGGAGGTCGATAACCTTTTTTGGCAACCAAGCGCCAATCTTTGCCGTTGCATCCCGCCCGAGCCGATGTGTGCTGCGCGCATGGAAATCGATGAGACCATTCGTCAGCGGCGCACGGTGAAAAACTTCACCCCGGAGCCAGTCCCCCGCGAGCTGTTGGAGCAGGTGCTGGAGGCCGGCCTCTGGGCGCAGAACCACGGCATGACCGAGCCTTGGCGGTTCACCCTTCTCGGCCCCGAGACCCGCGAGGCACTGGCGAAAATGTATGAGCACTCCCGCCACAAGATCATGAATCCGCGCGAACTCGTCGTCGTCAGCCAGGTGCTCTCGAATGACGAAAACGTCCGCCGCGAAGACTACGCCGCGGTCTCCTGCGCCATCCAGAACATCGCCCTGGCCGCCTGGTCAAAGGGACTCGGCCTGCTCTGGAGCACCGGCAAATGGACCCGCCTCGCCGAGACCTATCCGGGTATCGGGCTCGACCCTGCCAGGGAAGACATCGTCGCCTTCCTCAATTTCGGCTTCCCCGATGGCACTCCCTCCGCGCCACCGCGCAAGCCGTTGGCGGAAGTGCTGACCGTGCTGCCGTGACTGTTTGTTAGAGACGAATTTTCAAGCCATGCTGTTCGACCAGCGTCAGCATGGCCTCGGCATTCCCCTTCGCATCGTCCACCGGATGGTGCGAGTGCCGGGTTCTGCGCAGGTGCTTGAAATTCTGGCGCATGTCCTTGGCCAGCCCCTTGTAGAGCGAACCCAGGTTCGTGGAGGAAAACCCGAATGGATTTGCACCGGTGAAATGGTGGAAATACCAGTTCACAAACTGCCAGTCGAAGCCGTTGTTGTCGGAGATGAACATCGGATTTCCGGTGCTGTGTTCCTTCAACCAGGAGCGGAACGCCTCCATCACCGCGACCGGCTCGCCGAACGCGAGCGTTTCCCCGCGGCTGAATCCGCTCACCGCCAGCGCCTCCGGAATCCACTTCTCCGAGATCGGACGGATCTGTCCGTAATACGTTTTCGACAACCCTGGCTCCACCAGAACTGCGCCGAAACAAATCATCGAGTAGTCCCCGGGAATAGGGCCGTCTGCCTCGATATCAACCATGATATAGCTCATAAAAATCTGAATGTTGAGGGTCCAATGACCCGTTGTTTACTCCCCGTCGAGAGGATCCGGGCACTTGTCCCGCAGGCGGCATTTCGCGCACCACTCGCCGATGAACAGGCTGTCCACCCACTCGACCAGCTTCTTCACGTCGGCCGCCTCATCGGTCAGGAAGCCGGCCTCGAAGTTGCGCTTGTCGCGGTGCTTCGCGCCCATGCCCGCCCCGGTGAGATTGGCTGAACCGACGAAGGCGCGCCGGCCGTCGGCGATGACCGCCTTGGTGTGGACCCGCGGGCACAACACCCGCTCAAAGAGATCGCTCTCCACCAGCACCGGATACTTGTCGAAGTCGGCGCGGAACCGCGGCCCCGGCTCCTTCGCATGAATCAGCCGCACCGCCACGCCATCCTCCACCAGCCCGGCCAGCACCGACAGAAACGGCATCGAACGCTTGCCGCGGATCACATAGAGATCCTTGATGTCCGCAGTGACGATCCACAGGAAGCGCTTCGCGCCCGGCACCAGTTCCTCGATGACCCGGGCGTAAATCTCTTCATTGAGGATCAGCTCGCGCACCGTGGATGATCAGCGCTTACGCGCCCCTTTCTTGGAAAAGTTCCCTTTCGGATACGACGTCTTCGCTTTCGTCTGCGTCGGCACCGAGCCATCGCCTTTCAACGCCGCAATCTGGTCGCGGATGTGCGCGGCACGCTCGAACTCCAGCTTGGCCGCGGCGTCGCGCATGTCGGATTCCAACTCTGCCAGCACGCGGACCTTGTCGTAGGCTTCCTCATCCTCGGCTACCAGCGAGGACACCAGCCTTCCGGCCGCTTCCCGCTGGTTCGAGTAAACCTGCAGGCTCTCCTGGACCGCACGCTTCACGCCCAGCGGAGTGATGTTGTGCTCCTCGTTGTGCGCCTGCTGCCGAGCGCGGCGGTACTCGGTGACGTCGATCAGCTTCTGGATCGAGTCGGTCACCACATCGCAGAACAGCACGCACTGGCCATTGATGTGACGCGCCGCACGGCCTGCCGTCTGGATCAGGCTGGTCTCGTTGCGCAGGAAGCCCTCCTTGTCCGCATCCAGGATGCAGACCAGCGAAACTTCCGGCAGGTCCAGGCCTTCGCGCAGCAGGTTGATCCCGACCAGCACGTCGAAAGCCGCCGCCCGCAACTGCCGCAAAATTTCCACCCGCTCCACCGCATCGATATCGGCGTGGATGTAGCGCACCTTCAAGCCGGTGCCCTGCAGGTATTCCGTCAGATCTTCCGCGGTCTTCTTGGTCAGTGTCGTGACCAGCACCCGCTCGCCCTTCTCGACCCGGTTGCGGCACAGCTCGATCGTTTCGTCGATCTGGCCACGCAGCGGCCGCAGTACCAGCGTCGGGTCCAGCAGGCCGGTCGGACGAATGATCTGCTCCACCACCAGCGCCTTGCCCGGCTTGGTCGGGTCAAAGGCCGCCACCGGTTCGGCGCTGCCACTCGGCACGATCCGCAGGTTCTTGAGATCGATGTGGGTGAAACCGCGATCATCACCGCGTCCCTTCACCGGAATGTAGCGGCGGTTTTCAGGCCGCGAGTTGACGATCTCGAACGGCCCCGGCGTTGCCGAAACGTAGAGCCGCTGCTTGGTCATGTGCATGAACTCGTCAAAGCGCAGCGGCCGGTTGTCCAGCGCGCTCGGCAGGCGGAAGCCGTGGTCGACCAGCACGGTCTTGCGGCTCTTGTCGCCCTCGTACATCCCGCCGACCTGCGGGATCGTCGCGTGGCTCTCGTCCATCAGCAGCAGGAAATCCTTCGGGAAGAAATCCAGCAGGGTGTAGGGCTGCGCACCCGGTGGCCGCCCGGTCAGGTGGCGCGAGTAGTTTTCGATCCCCTGGCAGAAGCCCATCTCCTGCATCATCTCGATATCGTAGTCGGTGCGCATGCGCAGCCTCTGAGCCTCGATCAGTTTGCCGTCCTTTTCGAACTCCTCGACGCGCGCGTCGGCCTCTTTGCGGATTTCCACGATCGCCCGCTTCATCTTGTCCCCCGGCGTCACGAACTGCTTGGCCGGGAAAAAGGTGTGCTTGTCAACCCGGTCGATCGTCGCACCGGTCAGCGTGTCGATCGTCGTGATGCGATCCACCTCGTCGCCGAAAAACTCCACCCGCACCGCGGTCTCATCGAGATAGGCCGGGTGCACCTCGACCACGTCGCCGCGCACGCGGAACTTGCCGCGGCCGAAGGCGATGTCGTTGCGCTCGAACAAAATCGAGACCAGCGCCTGCAGCAGATCGTCGCGGCGGATCTGCTGCCCCACCCACACCGGCACCATCATGCCCTTGTAATCATCCGGCGAACCCAAGCCGTAAATACAACTCACCGAGGCGATCACGATCGT
>JAQGPE010000004.1 GCA_028293225.1 Akkermansiaceae bacterium
CACACCCTCACTCCAGCAGCGTCCAGCGGTGCATCGTCACCTTCGAATCGAACCACGAATCCGGGAAATCCTTCGGATCGGCCAGGAAGACCTTCGCCGGCCCCGGGTCCGCCTGGATCCACTTACCATCGCCATAGTAGATCATCACGTGACTGCCGATGGAGTTCACCGCCAGGTCGCCCGGTTGCAGATCCTTCAAATCCAGATGCCGCAGGATGCCCTCCACGCCGGTGGGCCGGGTGAAGCCGCGATAGCCCTCCGACATCGCCTTCGCGCTCTCGTCGAACCACCACTGCCGCATCCATTCCCGGAACGCCGCCCCATTGGCATGCCGCCAGCCCTCCTCCAGCAGCGCCACCCGCAGTCCCCGCCGCGGCAGCCCGGAGCAATCGATGCCCTGAGAACACTCCCCACCCCACACATAGCGGGTCCCCTCCAGATCCTTCATCGCCGCGAGATACCGGCCCCTCAGCGCCGCCGTGTCCATCGATCTGCCCGGCAGGCAGAAAGGCGCCACCGCCACGAACGGCAGCACCAGCAGCACCGCCCGCAGCCCTTTCCGTTTCCAACCCCGCCGCAGCAGCTCCGCCCACACGATGTAAAGCGACAGCGGCAGCCCCAGCTTCAGCGCCCGGTCATGAAACGGCCACACCGTCAGCACCAGCAGGCACAGTACCGCCAGCGTCACCACCACCCGCCGCATCGTCCTGAGCACCATCCCGTCTTTCTAACATCCCACCCATCCAGCTCCGACCGGAATCCTTGCTTTCACCGCGATTTCACCCCGCCTTCACACAACCCTGCCACCGGATCGCCATTGCTTCGCGCGCCCCTTTTCCCTATCGATCCGGCACTCATGAAATCACCCCTCCTCACCGCCCTCGTTCTCGGCTTCCTCTCCTCCGGCGCTCTGGCCGATGACTACACCGCCACCATCAAAAAGCAGGCCCAGGCCTGCGCCGACGCGATGATCGCCAAGAACTTCGAAGCCATGGCCGATACCACCCACCCTCGCGTGCTCGAAGCCATGGGCGGCCGGGAACAAATGCTCACCACCGTGAAGGCCGCCGTCGCCAAGATCGAGGAGCAGGGCTTCAAGATCACCTCCTCGGAAATCGGCACTCCGGAGGATGTGAAAAAAATCGGCGCCATGACCGTCTCCATCGTCCCCGACCGCATCGTCATCAAAGTCCCCGGCGGCAAGCTCACTTCCGAATCCCACCTGCTCGGCATTTCCGAAGACGAGGGCAAGACCTTCAAATTCATCGACATCGGCCCGATCAAAAAGGAGCAGCTCGAACAGATCTTCCCGGAGTTCGCCGGCCAGTTGACCCTGCCCGAGCGCAAGCAGCCGGTCATGGAAAAAGACCCGTGAACCGCTCCCAGGATCCAGGCCCTCAGCGGCCTGATTCCTCGCCGGACTTATCCCCATCGTCATCCTTCCGGCCCTTCTCGCCAAACAGGCGGAACGGCAGCTTCGCGCCCTCCACGATCACCGTTCCCACGACCTTGCCGCCTTCCTTGAGCGTGCTCGTTGCGGCGCCCACGGTTCCGTTCGCCGCGTTCGACGCCAGCTTCACCGGCCCCAGCGGCTTCACGCGGATGTCGTCAAAAGGCCCGCCCACGTTCATCTCCAGCAGGCGGCTGAGCGGACTGGTCACCACGCCCTTCACGCCGGTCAGCTTGCCGCGTGCGGTGCCTTCAACCCGCTTGGTGCTCAGATCGATCTGACCCTTCGCACTCACTGTCAGCGTGCCGCCCCTGGCCTCAAAGCGGGTTACATCGATCTTGCCGGAGTGCGCCGTGAAGTCCGCCTGGAACTCCCCGGTCTTCGATCTCTGCAACCCCGGGAAAATCGCGTCGAAAAGATCGTAGGTCTGCTCCAGCAGCGGCGCATCGAACACCGGCGCGTTGTCCAGTTTCATGCTGCCCTGCCCTTCCAGATCCTGCTCCGCCAGGTTGATGTTGCCGCGGTAGTCGATCGACAGCAGCCCCTTGCTGGAAGCCGCCTCGCCATCCGTCCAGCGCTTCAGCTCGGACAGTTTCAGCGCCTCGGCATTCACCCGGCTCTTGGTCAGCTGCGGGTGGGCATAGCGGCCGGACACCGTCACGTCCCCGCCGAAAATCTTGGCCTGCACTTCCTCCAGCAACCACGTGTTGCCGTCGAACTCCGCCCCGCCCGAGATCCGCGACACCACCAGTTGATGGTCCTTCACGCCCAGCTTCGCCTGCCCGTCCATGGTCGCGCTGCCAATCACCCAGTGGGCATTATTCTCGCCACCTTCACGCACCACCTTCTTCAGCTCGATCTCCGGAAAAGTCTCGAACGACACCTGGTCCGGCAGCTTCGCCGCCACCGCCGGGAAATCCTGGGCCAGCGCCCATAGGTCGGCAGGACCTTTGAAATGCTCGATCGCCAGCCGCTTGGTCGCCGCGACATAGGTGCCGTTGAAGGCATCGCTGCGCCCCGACTGATCTTTCAGCGTCCCGGAAAAAACGAACGGCGCCTCCTGCCAATCCTTGCGGCTCAGGGTAAAGGAGCCCGCCCCGTGACCCAGCGTCAGATCCGCCGTGATTTTCGATTCGTCCTGCGTCAGCACCGCATCCGCCTGCGCACTCTGCACCGCCAGCTCCTGCCACTCCAGTTTCCCGCCAGCCCCGTGCAGGTTCGCCGACCAGGGAACCTCCGGCTTGCTGGCATCGACGGCAAAATCCCCGGTCACCTTGAAAGGCCCGGTATCCGCCTTCACCTTCAGCGCCGTCAGGGTGCCCCGCAGCGCCTTTAGACTCAGCCGGAAAGGCTGGACCACGCCGCTCTCCGCAGCCTGCCGGGTCCGCACCTTGCCCTTCACCGCCACATTCAAGCCGTCCTTGCGGCCCTCGAAAGAAATCACGTCCAGCTCGCCCGGCCGCGCGTCCACTTGCAGGGAGACGTCCTGCAGCCACACCCCGCCCTCCGCGTCGGACAGCATCACCTTCGCCTCGCTGATCCGCCAGTGGCTGATCTTTTCCCCGCGCCCGATGAACTGTCCCAGCGGAAAGCTCACCGCCACGTTCTCGATCTCCAGCATCGGAGCGCCGTCCGCATAGTGGATCGCCACATCCCGCAGGTGCAGGCCGCGCCACGGATCCCAGGTCTTCAGCCCGTGCTGGAACTGCAGCCCGCGCTTGGCCAGCTCACCGGACATCACCGACTCGATCTTCCGCCCCAGCCAGATCTGCGCCCCCCAGACTGCCCCGGTGAGCAACAGGATCGCCACGACCGCTGCCCGCCACCACTGGCGGCGGGGCGCTTTCTTTCGATACTTTCGCAGATACTCGGCCATCGGAAAACGGTCGCGGACTCCAGGCCGCGCGATCTTCTTTAGCGTTCCGCGTGCCGGAGCGCACCTGAGAAGTCCCGGTCGCCGCCCCTCAAGGCTTCTAACCCGTCGGTTTTCTCAACGGTTGCGTGACGATTCGCGCATTTCGCGCGGTCACCGCCGCCCCGGCGTGCCAAAAGCAACCGGCCGTCCCCCACGTTTCAATCGCCGAAATACGTGACTTCCCCACCTCTCTGGCGGCCGCTTGCGCGAAATTGGCGCGAAACAAGCTCGGTCAGGGATTGCAAGCCGCCGGGTCTCAACTTATCCGGCCGCGGGCATCCCAGGCATCCATGACGCGCGTCGACACTTTTGCAGAACCGGACGTCGTCCTTATCGGCGGCGGAATCATGAGCGCCACCCTCGGCGTCCTCCTCCACCAGCTTGATCCCTCGCTGAAAATCCAAGTCGTCGAGGCCCTCGCGGAAGTCGCGAAGGAGTCCTCGAATCCCTGGAACAACGCCGGCACCGGCCACGCCGCGCTCTGCGAGCTGAACTACACCAAGGAAAACGCCGACGGCAGCGTCGACATCTCCAAGGCCGTCGAGATCAACGAAGCCTTCGAGGTCTCCAAACAATTCTGGGCCCACCTGGTCGAAACCGGCGTCCTGCCCGCTCCGCGCGAGTTCATCACCCCGGTCCCGCACATGAGCTTCGTCCACGGCGCGGAGGACCAGGACTACCTGCGCCGCCGCTACCAGACCATGTCGCGGCACCACTTCTTCGCCGACATGGAATACACCGAGGACCGCGCCAAGCTCCAGGAGTGGGCCCCGCTGCTCCTCGCCGGCCGCCACGATGCCGAGCCGCTGGCCGCCACCCATGCCGATGCCGGCACCGACGTGAACTTCGGCGCCCTGACCCGCAGCCTGGTCGATTTCCTCGCCTCCAAGGACGTGGTGAAGATCGCCACCCAGCACCTGGTCAAAAACATCCGCCGCAAGAAGGACGGCCGCTGGGAACTGACCGTCCGCAACATGGACAAGGGCATCAACCGCTCCATCACCGCGCCCTTCGTCTTCGTCGGCGCCGGCGGGGCGTCCCTCCCCCTCCTGCAGAAGTCGAAAATCCCCGAGGGCAAGGGCTTCGGCGGCTTCCCCGTCAGCGGCCAGTTCCTGGTCTGCGACAACCCGGAAATCGTCGACCGCCACAACGCCAAGGTCTACGGCAAGGCCGCCGTCGGCGCGCCGCCCATGTCGGTCCCGCACCTCGACACCCGCCTGATCGATGGCAAGCACACCCTTCTTTTCGGACCCTTCGCCGGCTTCTCGCCGAAGTTCCTGAAGTCCGGCTCCGTCTTCGACCTGCCCGGCTCCGTGAAGCTCTCCAACCTCGTCCCCATGCTCGCCGTCGGGAAGGACAACCTCGACCTGACCCGCTACCTCATCGAGCAGGTCATGCAGAGCCCCGAGGACCGCCTCGACGCCCTGAGGGAGTTCTTCCCCGGCGCCCAGCTCGGCGACTGGAAGCTCCTCACCGCCGGCCAGCGCGTCCAAATCATCAAGCAGCACCCGGAAAAGGGCGGCGTCCTCCAGTTCGGCACCGAGGTGGTCTCCGCCACCGATGGCTCCATCGCCGCGCTGCTCGGAGCCTCCCCGGGAGCATCCACCGCCGTCGACGTGATGCTCGACATCATCGGCAAATGCTTCGCCAGCCGCCTCCCCGAATGGCGTGCGGAGCTGGAAAGGATGATCCCCTCCTACGGCAAAAGCCTCAAGCAGGACCCGGCCCTTTACACCAGACTCAAGACCCACACCGACGCCGTGCTCCAGCTGAAGGCCTGACCGGACCCGCGCAGCTATGGAAGCAACGGAGGGGGGACAACTGAGCGGAGCGAAGTAGACTGATACGCAGTGTCAGCCCGCAGGGTTTGCCCGGCGGGGCAAATCAATCCTGTCCCCCGGCTAAGTTCTCGCACTTGGTCCCATCACCCGGCTGGCGAAGCGCCGGCGCCCTTCTGTTAGAGCGCATCTCCCAACCCCACCGCATACCTGCCCAGTGGCCGCCGCGTCCCGCGGCGGCTCTACAAAGCCCCATCCGCAGGCTGCACTCCCTCTTTCGTCCTGCAAGGACGACTCATAAAAGCCCAGGGCAAGCACAGCGCCGCCCTGGGTTCACGGCCCCACGATGAAATCGCGCACTCCGGTCGCTCGCCGACCGCCTCCGGCACGCGGGACGCGCCGTTCCGTCCTCCCCCCATCCCGCGCCGCCCGTGCCGATGACGGAGCTGCGATCCCATCTTTCCGCCGCGGCTTTGCG
>JAQGPE010000015.1 GCA_028293225.1 Akkermansiaceae bacterium
CCACCCGTCCTCGCGCACAGAAGGATCTCATCCCGTGCCGCCAAAAGACTACGCCACCAAGCTGGGCCCGATCATCATCCGCAACCCCGTGGTCGCGGACATCCCCGCGATCCTCGCCCTGCACCACCGCTGCTTTCCCCGTGAAAGCGACGCCGGCGGCCCATGGAACGAAAAGCAGCTCCGCTCCCACCTCCAGATCTTCCCGGAAGGCCAGCTCCTCGCCGAGCGCGATGGCGAGATCCTCGGCGTGGCCTCTTCGCTGATTGTCTCCCTCGGCCGCGATCCGCTGCGCAAGCACACCTACGACGGCATCACCGACGGCGGCTACTTCTACAACCATGACCCGCAGGGCGACACCCTCTACGGCGCGGATGTCTACGTCGATCCCAGCACCCGCCGCTCCGGGGTGGGCGCCGCCCTCTACGCCGCCCGCCGCGATCTCTGCCGCAGCATGAACCTCCGCCGCATCCTCGCCGGCGGCCGCCTCTGGCATTACTCGGAGCACTCCTCCCGCGTCACCCCGGAGGAATACGTCTGGCAGGTCCGCGATGGCAAAATCTCCGACCCCGTGCTCGGGTTCCAGATCAGCGAGGGCTTCGTGGTTCGCGGCATCATGCCGAACTATCTGCCGGACAACCGCTCGCGCGACTTCGCCGCCATGATCGAGTGGATCAACCAGGACTACCAGACCCCCGGCGAACTCAACCGCAAGGTCCGCGTGGCCTGCGTCCAGTACCAGATGCGCAAGGTCGCGGACTTCGACGACTTCGCCAACCAGGTCCGCTATTTTGTCGAGACCGCCGGGGAGGACTACGGCGCCGAATTCGTGCTGTTCCCGGAATTCCTCACCGTCCAGCTCCTCAGCGCCCTGGAGCCGCTCGGCTCGCAGGAAGGCATCCGCAAGCTCTCGGAATACACGCCGCAGTTCATCGAGCTGATGAGCCGCCTGGCCCGCGAGCAGGGCCTCTACCTCATCGCCGGCTCCCACCCGGTCGCCCAGCCCGACGGCCGCCTGGAGAACACCTCGATGATCTTCAAGCCCGACGGCACCTACGTCTCCCAGCCGAAGCTTCACATCACCCCTTCGGAAAAGGTCTGGTGGGGCATTTCCGGCGGCGACTCCCTGATCGTCCTCCAGACCCCGAAGGCCAAGATCGGCGTGCTGATCTGCTACGACGTCGAGTTCCCCGAAGCCGCCCGCTACCTGGCCGACCAGGGCATCGAAATCCTCTTCGTCCCGTATTGCACCGACAACCGCCAGGGCTACCTCCGCGTCAGCCTCTGCGCCGCCGCCCGCGCGATTGAGAACCAGATCTATGTCGCCACCGCCGGCGTGGTCGGAAATCTGCCCGACGTCCCGGCCATGGACATCCACTACGGCCGCGCCGCGGTCTTCACGCCCAGCGATTTCGAGTTCGCCCGCGACGGCATCCAAGCCGAGGCCGACCCGAATGTGGAGACCATGCTCGTGACCGATCTCGACATCACCGACCTCTACCGCTCCCGCCTCCACGGCAGCGTCACTCCGGTCACCGACCGCCGCATCGACCTCTTCGAGTTCCACAACAAGCTCTCGAACGAAATGATCTCTCCCGGCGTCCAGGAGGGCCACCGGGATGCCAGCCGCCATCCCACTCCCCGGATCGGCGGTTGAGCGAAATTTTTTTCGTGGCGCGACGCCTCCCGGATCTAACAAGAAACGAAGTAAGTTACCGTCTTCATGGCATCATCCGCCAACCCGGCGGTCCCACATCTTGTCTCCAAAGCACCCTCCTCTGGCGCATAAACGCTACTCTGGAAAGCGGTTGGAATATGGCCTTTTGGCGTCTCAATCCCTGTATTCTCGGGCCATCCAGCGAAAAAATGCCGTGAAACCGGCCAAAGAAACACCGCAGTCTATCGTTCGCAGATAGCACGCTGATGGATTACAACCACATTCCAGAACCCCCGCCGCGGGAAGGCTCCGTCCCCTGGATCAAGCGCTTCGGCGCGGGAGCCTTCACCCTCTCCCTGCTGGTCCACGCGATCTTCATTCTCATTGCGATTTTCTTCATCTTCCAGTGGGTCAATCCCCCCGTTCCCCCGCCGAGCTTCCAGGCCAACGGCGGCGGTGGCGGCGGCAACGAGGGTCAGACCGCCAACAAGGTCCAGACCCAGATGCGTCGCGCGGCCTCCACGGCCACGACCCGGCGCGCGGCGATCGAGGGCGAGGCCAGCTTCACGCTGCCGGACAATCCGACCGAGATGGTCGACCCCGGCCTGCCGAATCTCGACACCGCCATGAGCTCCGGTTCCGGTGGCGGCGGTGGCGGCGGCCACGGCGGCGGAATCGGCAGCGGCAATGGCAAGGGAAACGGCCCCGGCACGGGAACCGGCCCCGGCGTCGGCTTCAATTTCACCCCCAGCCCCTTCGGCAACAAGACCCAGACCGCCAACGCCCTGGAAGGCCACCTCTACGACTTCAAGCAGAACGAGAAAGGCGTGCCCGTGGAATACAACGTCACTGCCATTGAGGACTTCGCCAACCGCGTGATCGAGCTCCAGAAGCGCGGCTTCCGCGACCTCGCCTTCAATAAGTACTTCAAGGCCCCCGACACCCTCTACCTCAGCCAGCTGGTCATCAAGCCGCAGCCCGCTGAGACCGGCCCGAGCTTCTTCGGCGCCGCTGACAAGGTGAAGCCCTCCGGCTGGCTCGCCCACTACACCGGCACCATCAAGGCGCCGAAGGACATGACCTTCCGCTTTGTCGGCTCCGCCGATGACTACATCAGCGTCTTCTCCAAGGGCCGCCCGCGCCTCATCGCCTGCCGCCCGGAAATCCAGGCCACCATGCAGGAGCGCTGGGAGCCCGGCAAAACCGACGCCGAGTACGCCGGGCCGATGGGCACCCTCATCCACGGTGACTGGATCCACCTGAAAAAGGACGAAACCATGGGCATGGACCTCTCCATCGCGGAGCGCCCGGGCGGCATCGTCGGCTTCCTGCTGCTGATCGAGGAAAAGGACGGCAAGTACCAGAAGGATTCGACCGGCCGTCCGATCACCCCGATTTTCACCACCGAGCCGATCACCCCGCAGATCCGAGAGCGCGTCACCAATGACTTCGCCGGCTGGGCCTTCGACTGGGAAAACGTCCCGGTCTTCGGCGGCATCGCCAAGGATGCCAACGACCCCTTCAAATAAGCGCGCGCACCGCCTTTGCCACCACCCCTCCGGACGAGTTCCGGGCGGGTGGTTTTTTATGTAGAGCTTGGTCTATATCTCAATTGTTGGTTGTATCATATCGACGCGATCCTGGTATGTTATCGTCATTAGAGATCGTTGCTTATATGTTGTCTTAAAATGTGCTGTAGCCCCGCTGGGAGAATCATCCAGGGTAAGTCCAGCAATCTATGATTTCCATCGATCCTCCCGAGCCCCCTTCACGCCAAGGATCTCTGCCCTGGACCCGCCGCTTGGGCGCAGGAGCCCTGGGTCTGTCTCTGTTAATTCACGGGATATTTGTTATCCTTGCGATTTTCTTTTTCTTTAAGTGGATTAATCCGCCACCGGCTCTGCCCCCTGACTTCGCCTCCGCGAGCGGCGGTGGCGGCGGCAATCAAGGCCAGACCGCGAACAAGGTCCAGACCCAGATGCGGCGGGCGGTCTCCAGCGATACCAACCGCCGGATCGCCACCTCCAGCGAGGCCTCCTTCACCCTGCCGGACAATCCCGAGGACCTCATGGACTCCGGCCTTCCGAACCTGGCGGCCACGGCCAGCAGCTCCGGCTCCGGAGGGGGCGGCGGCGGCGGTTCCGGCGGCGGCCTCGGCAGCGGGATCGGACCCGGCCCCGGCCCTGGCACGGGCGGCGCGGGCCACGGTCTCAGCATCAACATGACCCCCTTCGGCTCAAAGGACCAGACCGGCAGCGCCCTGGAAGGCCATCTCTACGACTTCAAGCAGAATGAAAAGGCGTCCCCGTGCAGTACGACATCCCCGGCATCGAGGACTTCGCCAAGCGGGTCACCGACATCCAGCGCCGCGGCTTCCAGGACAGCGCCTTCAGCCACTTCTTCAAAGCTCCGGACGCCCTCTACATCTCCGAACTCGCCATCCCGCCCTCGCCCGCCGATGCCGGCCCCAGCTTCTTCGGCGCCGCCGACAAGGTGAAGCCCTCCGGCTGGCTCGCCCACTACTCCGGCTTCATCCAGGCCCCCCGCGACATCCACTTCCGCTTCGTCGGCTCGGCCGACGACTACATCAGCGTCTTCTCCAAGGGCCGCCCGCGCCTGATCGCCTGCCATTCCGAAGCCCAGGCCGCCATCCAGGAAAAATGGGAGCCCAGCCGGACCGACAAGGACTACACGGGACCCATGGGCACCCTGGTCCACGGCGACTGGATCCGGCTGAAAAAAGGCGAAATCATGCCCATCGACC
>JAQGPE010000024.1 GCA_028293225.1 Akkermansiaceae bacterium
GTCGTGCGGGCCAATGAGTCGTTCGCATTCGCGCGCGCCTGGTTCGTCGCCGCCGGAGGAGCCTGGCCGGCCCCGCTTCCTCCCGCGGCTGCGGGCGCCGCACCAGCCGGTGCGCCTCCGCGCAGGATGTCCGCAT
Organism: Akkermansiaceae bacterium; assembly: GCA_028293225.1. Classification (GTDB taxonomy): domain Bacteria; phylum Verrucomicrobiota; class Verrucomicrobiia; order Verrucomicrobiales; family Akkermansiaceae; genus Haloferula. Next base: position 137 of record JAQGPE010000024.1, read on the forward strand.
CCAACTGAGCCGGCGGCAGGATCAGGGCAACGCCCAAGGCCATGCGAAACGCCGTACGCATCAGGGAACCGCGCACCGAATCCGAAGGAAGAACCGAGCTCATGAAGACAGAATGGAAATAGACGAAAAACGGCCTCAGGGCTTGCCCAGAAGCTTGGCGATCTCGATCTCGTTGATCGCGAGAGGATGGGCTTTCAGGAGCTCGGCAAGATAGGCCTGACGGTTCTGCTGGGCTTTCTCAACCCGAAGTTGCTTGGCCAATTGCTCCCGCACCTGATCAAGCGAAGGCGTGTAGGCATCCTTGGACTCCAGCACCTTCAGGATGTGCCAGCCGTCGTTGAGTTTCACCGGCTCAGAAATAGAATTGGCCGCCAGTTTCGGCAGCAGCTCGCGGATTTCCGGCTGGATCTGCGACTCCGCCACCCAGCCGATTTCGCCACCACGTGCCTTGCTCGCAGCGTCGTCGCTCTGAGCTGTGGCGGTCGCAGCGAAATCCGAGCCCTTTTCCTTCAGCTTCTTCGAAATGCCGTCCGCCTTGGCTTTGGCTTTCTCCGCTGCGGCCTTGTCGGCATCTTTCGGAACCGCGACGAAAACCTGGGCCAGCCGCACCGACTTCGGTGCCAGCAGCGACGGCTTCGCCACCTCATAGGCCGCCTGGAGTTCGCTGTCCGAGGGATACTCGGGAGCCACCTTGGTGTTCGACTCCAGGTAGCTCTCGGTCAGCACCGATTCACGGGCCCGCACCAGCTTCGAAATCACTCTGGGATCCAGGTCCCATTTTTACGCCAGAGCTTCCTGGAGCACCAGCCGCTGGATCAGCAGCGCCCGCACGTATTGAGCCAGGGCGGCCGGATCTTTCGAAACCGGAGCATTCGATGACGACTCCAAACCCGCGAGCGCTTCGCGGATCTCGTCGGTCTTGATCTCGATGTCGCCGATCTTGCCAAGAGTCTCGCCGGGTGCGGCGTGGAGGGTGCCGGCGGCGGCCAGTAACAGGATGATTCGTTTCATGGGGATCAAGGTTTGGCCGCAGGCGCGCTGAGCCGGTTGTCGAGGATGTGGTTCTTGTAGCCCTGCACCAGGTTCTCGACCTGGACGCGGGAAGTGCCGATGAAGGGCTCCTTCGCCGCGAGGCTTTTCCCGAGCGAGAAGTTCTCGTAGCGGGTGAGGATTTCGTTCGAGAGATTGAAGAGCGCGAGGTTCTTGCGTTCGCGATCCGCGATGGTTCGCTTCAGGACGATCACCTCGTCGGCGAGCTTGGCGCGTTCGCCATCGGTATTGCGGGCCGCGAGGGTGAGGGCCTCATAGCCCGCCTTCCACTTGTCGATCGCGGCGATGTAGTCGGCAAGGCGTTTTTCGCGATCCGCCAGCTTGTTGTTCAGGCCTGAAATCGACTTCTCGGCGTTGACCTTGTCGTCGTTGCTCTGCTTCGCCAGTTGCTGATTGCGTTGCTCCAGCTCAGTGACCTTGGCCTGCAGGGCTTTCGCTTTCTCGTCGGCGGCGATCGCATCGGACTGAGCCTTCGCCGTCTCGCCCTGCGCGGCGCGGAGTTGAAGTATGGTGTTCTTCAAGGCCTCGCGCAGCCGGGCGTCGGGCGCCTCCTCGGCAGCTCCCAGCGGAGTCAGCAGCAGCAAGGGAAGCAGGTATCGGGAAAGGGATTTCATGATCAGAACTTCGCGTTGATGTCGAACTGCAGGGTGTCGGTGCCGAGCGGCGGGCCGGAGACTTCGTCGGAGCTCATCCACTTCAGGCCGATGCGGACATTGGGCGAAAGGGCCATGGCGCCACCGAGCGTGAAACCCTGGACGTTGGTGCCGCCGCCGCCGAAATCGGAATCCGTGAAGCCATCGACGACCGCGTCTGATTCCACGTAACGATAGCCGATATTGGCGACCCAGTCGCCGCGTTTCTCCATGGCGGTCCGGCCGAACTGAAAGGTGATGTTCCAGGCCGTGTCGCCTCCGTCGAAGGTGCCGGTTCCGGTGCCCACGCGGTTGTTGACCGCGACCGCGCCGATGTCTCCGGAGTCGAAGGCGATGTTCTTCGAATATTCTCCGATCAGAGCGAACTTGATCGGATCGTAGGCGGTGTAGTCGAGGCGACCCGTTGCGGTGAGAATGCGGAACTGCGAAGCCAGGCCGTAATACTGATACTGGTAGAGCGTGCCATTGCCGTTGGCGGCCGTCGGCACGATGTCGCGAAGCGCCCGGTAGGTGTTGCCGCGCTGGGCGAAGGAAGGCCGGCTGGCGTCGGTGTTTCCCGCATCGTTCGGCCCCAGCGGAGTGAAGGGCGAGGACAGCTCCCCCGCGATGTTCTCGAAGTCGTAGTAGGCCAAGCCGAATTTCGCGGTGAGGTCCTTGTCGATCTTCCACTCGATCCCGGCCTGCGCTCCGAGCAGCCACTTGTCCTGACTGTCGAATTTGGAAGGCTGATTGGAGGCGAAGTTGAAATCGGTGTTGTAGACCGGGAAGAAGCCGCCGGCGAAGAAAGTGGAAACCTTCTCGTTGAGCTTGAAATGGCCCTTGGCGGCGAGACCATCGAAGCCCAGATCGTCATCCCACATGACCTCGGTGGAGAAGAACGGGTTGTCGAAGCGGCCCACCAGCACTGACAGATCGTCCTCCTTGCCCTCCAGGAAATTGTAGGCCAGGAACGCGCGATCGAGCCAGATCGCATACTTCGAGAAGTCACCGCCCGAGCCGCCCAGGGACTGGTTCGGAGAAACGGGCGAATTGCTGTCTCCGGTGGCAACTCTCAAGCCGCCGGTGAAGCCATCACCGAGCAGAATGTCGGCTCCGAAACGGACGCGGATCCGCGCGCGATTGCGGTCGCGGTCGACATTGTACTGCGGCGAGAACTGCGTGCCGGCGGTGTCGAAGGGCGCGCCGGTATTGATCGCGTTGAAGTTCGGAAAAGAACCGGTGTTGTCGTTTCCGCCAGCGAAGAAGATGCCCTCATAGCGGCCGCGGAAATCACCGAAGGGACGAATGCGCGAAGTCCACTCTGGCGAAGTGGACTGATTCTTCTGAATCTCCGCGTTGTGCGCCATCAGTTCCTGCTTGATCTCGTCGCGGATGCCATTGCGAACCGTCTGCGGCACATAGGTGACTCGGACATCGCCATCGGCGACAGGCGGAGCCACCGCCTGATCGGCTTGAGCTTTCGCCGTGCGGGCTTCCGTCTCGGCCTGCTCGATCAATGCCAGCCCCTCTTCCTGAGTGAGGTTGCCCTTCTTCACCAGCAGGGCGACCAGATTGACCGCCATGTTCTGCGATGGCGGCGCCGGACGTGGTTGCGGCTGGGGTGCAGGTGCGGCCGAAGAAGGATCGAGCATTTCCCCCAAAGTCGGAGGACTTGGAGGCAATGGAGCGGAAGGCAACTCAGGACTCTCCTGAGAGAAAGCCGTCAGCGAGCTCCCGATGAGGGAGCCGACGATGACGGCGGAAAGGTGGCGGGAAGCGTGCATGGTGTGCGTGGCTGGTGGGAGGGAAAATTCAGGGGGTAGGCTTGCGGCCGTTGACGCGGATATGGGCAGGCATGGGCACGCCGGAGACATCGGGAAACTGCAGACCCAGTAGATCCTGGCGGAGAGCTTCATCAGCGGCGGAGTCACCGGTGGTGCCTTCGAGCTGGACGCGCGTCAGGCGGCCGCTCTCATCCGCCCACACTTTGATTTCGCCGGAGAAGACCGCCCGGCGGGTCTTTTCGTTGCGCTTCAGCGCTCCCAGCAGGGTATTCTGAATACCGACCGTCTGGCGGTCAAATTGGCCGGCACGGCGCCCGCCACGGCCGCCTTTGCCGCCACCCCCGTTTCCGCCACCGTGCTTCAGGCCGAAATCATTGGGGCCATCCCCCGCCAATCCCGTGCCGAGATCGGAAGGCGGCTCGTCGGGGGCAGGGGCCTCATCCGGCGGGGCTTCTTCGACCACCGGCGCCTGCTCGATCATTCTCTTCTCCTCCGGCGGAGGCGGCGGCTCGGGCCGTGGAGGGGGCGGAGGCAAAGGCGGTGGCGGTGGTGGCAGCTCGATCTTGATGATCTCGGCGGACTTCGTCTTGTTTGCGCCCGACTCGCTCTTGCAAGAAGACATCAGAGCGCCCGCCAGGACCACAGCGACTGCCGTGCTGCCACCGTGGATCCAGCGCATCGAATTCCCTGCCGCAGAGTCCTTCATCGCTTATTTGGCGGGTTGGGTTGCCAAGCCGATTTTGTCGATCTGGAGACGCCCCAGGACATCGAGCACGTCCATGATGCCCTGATACTGGGTCTGCCGGTCGCCCCGCACCACGACCGGGAAATTCGGCTGTGTGGCCTTGTGCTTGGCCAAGCGATCCTCAAGCTCCGCCAGCGTGACCGGAATGGTATTGAGGGCGATCTTGCCTTCGTTGCTGATGGTGATGGCCTGTAGCTTCGGAGCGCCCAGGTCCGCGGCAGCGCTCTTGCTGGCGCGTGGCAGATCCACCTTCACGCCCTTCACCCCGGCGGTGGTCATGATGATGAAAATCAGCAGCAGCACCAGGTAGAGATCCACCATCGGCGTGACGTTGATGTCGTCGAAATTCTTTTCGTCAGCGGAGGCCATGGTTCAGGCGGTTTTGTCGTTGGCAGGAGGGGCATAGGGAGACGACTCCCCTGCCGGTGGATAAAACTCGGCCATCTTCGCCACGAACTCATCGATGAAGACCTGCATGCCGCTGGTGGTCTCCTTGATCCGGCTGTTGAGGTAGCTGTAGATGAAGAGCGCAGGGATCGCGACGACCAGACCGGCCACGGTCGCGAGCAGCGCGCTGGCGATGCCCGGAGCGATCGAGTTCACATCCACCTCACCGCTTTTCGCGATGATGGCGAAGGTGATCATGACGCCAACCACCGTGCCGAGCAAACCGACATAGGGGCCGCCGGCGATGCTGATAGTGAGGAAGACCAGCCCCTTGGTCAGACGGTGGGTCTCGTGAACCAGGCCGCCGTCGAGAGCCGCGCGGATCGCCTGGATCGAACGGCCGGAGAGGCCCTTGGTGCGATCCTTATCCCGCAGCAGGCGGTGACGGATTTCCTCCGAACCGATGTGATAAATGTGATAGAGCGGCGACTTCCGCAGCAGCGCTTGGGAGCTCGCATCCGCCTGGCCGCCGAAGCTGTTGACGCTGGAGGCATCGGCGTGGTCAAGAGCGGTAAGATCGGAGGAAAGCTGCTTCCACTGGCGCAGGAACTCCCGGCTGCCCTTGGTGATCGAACTCAGGTAGACGAACTTCCGGACCGCGACGGTCCACCCGACGCCGATCATCACCACGCAGAGGCCGATTGCGATCCAGCCGTCGAACATCATGTTCTTCGCGATGTCGCCGAAGAGCATCACATGCTCCATGACTTTGCTGTGACCCGCCGGGCCACCGGCCGAGCTTTCCACTTCACCCAGCGCCACCGCTTTCTGGGCCGCGGGAGTGGTGCCCTGGGTTACCGCTGCGAGTTTGATCCAGGACGGAGTCCGGGCTTCCTTTGAAATGACGAGCTCATCGATCTCGCCGACAAACCGGGAGGCTGCCGCGGAGGGAGCATCCGGGCCGAGTCCGGCGAGAAACAGCGATCCTCTGAACGCCGGCACGGCACCATCCAGTTTTCCCACCGGCTCGCCATTCACGTAGAGGGAAAGCCCATCCGCCCCACCGGTCACAGCGATGTGGCTCCAAGATCCGGCAGCGACCGGCTGACCCACCGGACTCCGGCGCGTCGCTCCGGCGCTGGTGATCTCGACCACCGGCACGCCCTGATCGAGCACGATGCGAAAAGAGTCTCCACCCTCGCTGCGACTGAAAACGACCGCCTGCGGTTGGAGCGATGCCGGCTTCAGCCAAGCCGACCAAGTGAAAGGTCCCGACCACTCCAGCGAGGGAGAAGCGGCGATCACCACCGGCTGACCGCCGAGCAAATGAGCGCCACTGCCGATGATCGCCCCTTCCGAGGAGGTCAGCGTGTCGCTGGCGGTGTTCGCATTGGCGCTCGCATCCGCAGGGCTGCCGCCCCGGTCGGAGAAATGGTAGACCAGCGACGCATCGTAGACATCGGCAGGCTTTCCTGCTGGAACGGACGAAGGACTAGGGTTGCCGTAGTAGACCTCCAGCGTGGTCTTTCCGCCCGCGGCGAGGTGAGGCACTTTCACCCAAACAAAAGCCTCATTGATCAAACTGTCGTATTTCTCGATATGGTAAGGCAGGGTTTTTCCCTCCGCGTTGATGAACCGTAAATCGCTGCCGTCAGGGTTCGCGGCGGGGAATTGGAAGTTGCCTTCGTAAAGCCGGACCAGAACCGCGGAACCATCGACGTCCTGGGCCAGATTGGCGCCGTCGCTGCCGGCATCGACAGTGATCTTCTGGCGCTGCGTCCAGTCCTTGTTCCACCAGTCACCCGCCAGCGACGGTGCCGCCGTGAGCAAAAGCGAGCTGGAGAGGTAAGCGAGAAATCGCGAGGTCATGAGGGGAAGTAGGGGCGTCAGAATTCAGTCCAGCCGCGGAAGGTGATGCGGATGTCACCGGCGTCGGCGTGATCCTGCGTCGTGAAAGGCACCGCCAGGTCGAGCGAGCCGTTGTAGTGATTGCGAAAGCGAAAGCGGGTGCCCGCTCCGGCGCTGAGGAAATTGAAATAGGAATGCTGGGCGGGTAGCGGCTTGAGCACCGTCACGGTGCCACCGTCGACAAAAGCGTGAATCCGCCATTCGTCCGCCTGTTTGCCCTGATCGTCCTTCTTCCCGATGAACGACGGGCTGCGGAACTCAGCTGTTGCGAAAAGCCCATTGTCGCCAAGTGCGGTAGCTTCCAGGTAGCCGCGGGCCGAGCCAAGGCCGCCGCCGGAGAACTGCTCGGTATTGACCAGCGGTTCATTCGAGACCTGCCCCTGGATCTTTCCGAAGAGCTGTGAGCCATTCGCCAGATCTCGCGTATGGGAGGCATCGCCGCGCAGGTAGATGTAGCTGCCATCCGCACCGTAGCGCTTCGAGTCGAACTCCTGCGAATCGCTGCCGAGACCGCGGAGGTGAAAATTCAGAGAGCCGTTCAGCTCGGTGAACGTCTTTTCGGTGGTCCAGGACGCCCCGTAATTGGCGCTGATCGGCAGGTACTCCACCGGGCTCGATCCGGCGATCGAGCGGTCATTCGAATACTTGTAGTCGAGACCAAGGCTGAAGGTCTGATTGAAGCCCGGCCGGGTCGGCAGATCGTAGAGCGCCCGCAGTCCGAAGCTGTAGCCTTTTCCCACGTTCGCAGAGCCGCCGAGGGTGGAAATGTCGCTATCCTGCTTGGTGCCCTGCAGCATCAGGCTCAGGCTGTCCGAGACCCGGGCCTGATAAAATCCGTTGAAGACCAGGGCATCGTCAGCCCGCTCCGGAGCGACCTGGAAGCCCATCCCGATGGTATGCCCGAGCTGGAAGAGATTGCCGTAGCTCAGGGCTCCATTCAACCGTGGCTCGGTCGTGTTCGCACTGTAGCGATTGTTCAGTTCCAGCGAGCCGTGCAGCGGAAACTGATCCTTTACGTTCAGATCGATATCGATCGTGCCCGGCTCGGCTCCGGCTTTCAGCTCCGGAACCACCTGCCGGTCGGCGTTGCGGTTCAGTGCCAGGATGTCCTGCTTGACCTTGTTGAAATCCGGGACATTCCCCTCGGCCATGGAGGGCGCTTCGCCACGGATCCTGCTAGGCAGAAAGTAGCGCGCGCCATTGACCCGCAGCCGGCCGACTTTCCCCTCGACGACTTCGAAGCGGATCAGTCCACTGCGGGGATCCTGATTCGGGATCAGCACCGAGACGCTTTGAAAGCCCTTGTCGCGGAAGGCCTTTTCCAGCGCCACGCGGGCCTGCTCGACATCATCGACGGAACGGCCGGGACCCAGGAAAGGATAGACGGCTTCCTCGATCTCCAAAGCCGAGAGCTTGGTGGACCCCTGGACGCGATATTCCCGGATAAACAGGGCCGGCTGAGTTGCAGGAACCACGGTCGTCGCCTGCGCTTCAACGCGGCCAGACAGGCACGCGAGCCCCCCCGCGGTAGCGGACAGAGCTCGAAGGATCTGCAGATGACGAAGACTGAATTTCACGAGAAAGGCGTCACTGTTCCGCCCCGAACTCAGAACTCTTGCGCTGGGCCTGGTCGAATGCGACCCAGCCCC